>NZ_JAQWSS010000097.1 GCF_029243085.1 Candidatus Thioglobus sp.
ATGAAGAGCATGAAGAGCATTCACAGTATGGTCAAAATTATCACATCTGGTTAAGCGTCATTCAGATGCAACATTTTGCAAAAAAACTAACGGATCGTTTAGTACTATTAGATGAAATAAATTCAACAACATATCTGCAAAATCATATAATTCTTGACCAAAAATTAACTGCGTTAAAACAAACCATCCAACAATCACTCAATAGTTCTAGACAATCTATTGCAAGTTATTCAAATGCATTTGAACACTTTATTGTTGAAAATCAACTTAATCAAACAACACTCGTCACGTCAAAGCATGAAGAGCGCTTAAGCATTTACAAAATCATTCAAGCTAAAAAATCCATGCAAAACGCCAAAGCTAAGTGCTTGGTAACAACAACCGATGTGCCACTCAAACGAATTCATCCATTAACTGAAGGCTTAAAGATGAATGCAACGCGCATAGATATCATGGGTAGTGAATTTAATTTGGGTGCCAATCAGTACTTTAAGCTCATGAATAGCGTTACTAGCAAGGTTGCTCAATGTCTGCAGTAAGAGCCTCCTTTAACAAGGCTTCTAATAATTATAATGACCATGCTTTTTTACAAAAGGAAATAGCGACAAGACTTGACGCTAAGCTAAATGTGATTACTGCAAATTCTGGAGTAATTTTAGATCTAGGTGCTGGCACTGGACTACTGAGTCAAAATCTACATAAACGCTTTCCAGACGCGCAGTTAATTTGCCTTGATTTTGCACAAAACTCTTTAAAGAACAACCAGTCAACTAATAAAATCTGTGCCAATGCCAATCACTTACCACTGGCAGATAACAGTGTAAACATTGTTATTTCGAGTTTAATGATGCAGTGGTGTCCTGATCTAAAGCAACTATTCTCAGAGTGTCATAGAGTGCTGAAAAACGACGGATTAATTCTATTCTCTACCTTTGGTCCAGATACACTTAAAGAGCTGAAAAAGAGCTGGTCAGTGGTAGATGGTGAGACTCACGTCAACACATTTACCGATATGCATGATATTGGTGATCAGCTATTACAAAATGGCTTTCAATCGCCAATCATGGAAATGGAAACATTAATACTCACTTACGAAACCGTTATTGATTTATTGAAAGATCTTAAAGCTATTGGTGCGCAAACAGTCAACACTCGCTCAAAAGCACTTATGGGCAAAGATAAATTTAAACTCATGACCCAGATGTATGAATCTTATCGATCAGAAGCAAAGCTTCCTGCTACTTATGAAGTGGTTTATGGGCATGCTTGGAAACGCACTGCAAACCTTGGCGCAATAGAGATTGATAATAGCTAATGGACTTTTTTCTAGTGCGTACGGACAATAACATCTATATATAAGCGCTCAACTTTTTGTCTTGCCCAAGGGGTTTTGCGTAAAAAATTTAAGCTAGAATTAATACTCGGATTTATCTTAAAGCATTTAATGTTAATTTGATCGGCTAACTCTTCCCAGCCATAATGCTCTTTTAGTTCGGTCACAATGGTTTTGAGTGTTATGCCATGAAGTGGATCTTGATGATGCGCTTTATTATCTTGCCCTGCTGTCATTTGTAACTATTTTTAATTGATTTATTATTTATTTGGCTCAGCTTTTTTCACTCTAATTTTGTTACCATTAATAGGCTTACCATTAAGCGCTTGTATGGCTGCCTTTGCATCGCCAACTTTAGTAATTTCAACAAAGCCGAAACCTTTTGATTCACCCGTTTTTTGGTCTAGGATTAAATTGCACGATTGCACGTCGCCATGAGCCTCGAACAATTCGTTAAGACTAGTTTCTGACAATGTCCGAGGTAGGTTTCTGATTAATATTTTCATGTTTTAAGTGGTCGGTAACTAGAATTAAGCTTAAGCTTTAGTCTGAACTAATTGGATAGGCGTTATTATTACACCAATCAATTCTAAAAGAGGCTGAAATAAATATTTTAGAACAGTGATATTGACAATTTCATCCAGAAATCTGGGAATAAACCAACCACTAAAATTAATACAGCATTAATGGATAATACTAATTGCATATCCATAGGAGCGGTAACCTCTGATTTAGTATCAGCCTCTTCAAAATACATAGATTTGATGACTTGCAAGTAATAGTAAGCACTAATTACCGCAAACACAACGGCGATAACTGCAATGGTTACAAAGCCGGCAGAAATAACCTGCTGAAGAATAAATAACTTAGCATAAAAGCCTACAAATGGAGGTACGCCTGCCATAGACAGCATAATGATTAACATCATCAACGCGAACCAAGGTGAATGCTTGCTTAAGCCCTTATAGTCAGAGATTAGATCTGCTTCAAAGCCCTTCTTATTTAATAGAATAATGATACCGAATGCTGCCAAGCTCATCAAAATATAAACCAAAACATAAAACACAGCAGCGCCATATCCGCTAATAACGCCAGTAACAAAACCTAGCATAATAAAGCCAATATGAGAAATGGTTGAATAAGCCAACATGCGTTTAATGTTGGTCTGCATCAAAGCAACTACTGAACCGACTGCTATTGATAGAATGGCCAACACCATAAACAAATCTGACCAATAAGCATGCATTGCACCTAGTCCATCTACTAAGATACGAACCAACATAGCTACTGCGGCAATTTTAGGCACAGTTGATAAAAACATGGTCACTGATGTCGGAGAGCCTTGATATACATCTGGAACCCACATATGGAATGGCACCGCACCTAACTTGAAAGCAATACCGATCACTAAGAACACCAAGCCAAAATTGAGAATTAACATTTCTCTTGAAGCAAGACTAGCATTTGCAGCAAAGTTAGCGATTTCATTAATATTTAAACTGCCGCTGATACCGTAAATCATGCTCATACCGTAAAGCAACAAACCTGAAGCAATCGCACCTAATACAAAATATTTTAGTGCTGCTTCTACTGCACCCGCTCGTTCTCGTGCAATTGCGATCAATGTATAAAGAGATAAGGCTAAGATTTCTAAACCAAGGTATAAAGTGAGTAAGCTATAGCCTGACACCATCACCATCATGCCCAAAACAGACAATAAAACCAAGATAAAATATTCACCCTTAAATAGTGAATGCTGTTCAAGATAATGACGCGTATAAACCATTGCCACCATCGTGCCACCAAGCATAAAGACTTTAAAAACTGAGGCCATGTCATCTAAAATAAAAGAACCACCAAATATAATAGCCTCTGGTTCTCCAATTAGATTAAAAGCCATCACTCCAGTAATTAGTAAACTCAACTGAGTTAGATAATAAGTAGCCTGCTTAAAGGGCTTAGTTAAAAATAAATCCAATAAAAGCACCACAACAATTGCACTTAATAGAAATATCTCTGGTACTGCTACTGATAAAGTTGAAATATCAAATGTGGACATATTATTCATAAGGTTAATACTTAAAGTTTAGAAGTTAGAGCTTGGTTTAATAAGTGCTCAATGGAAACATGCATCACATCAATGACGGGCTGAGGATATACACCCATTGCAATAACTGCAATAGCTAGAACCGCTAAAATGCCAAATTCTCTTGTGTTTATATCTGATAAGGTTGCCACTTCTGGATTGGTAATTGCACCCCAAAATACTCGTTTAACCATCCACAATGTATAGGCAGCACCAACAATTAATGTAGAGGCCGCTAAAACTGCATACCAAATATTAGCCTGTACAGCGCCAAGAATAACCATGAACTCACCTACAAACCCTGAAGTACCTGGAAGACCTGCATTAGCCATAGCAAACAACACTGCAAAGCCGGTAAATTTAGGCATGGAGTTAATAACGCCACCATAAGTTGAAATTTCTCTTGAGTGTAGGCGGTCGTACAATACGCCAACAACTAACAACATCGCTGCTGAAATAAAACCGTGTGAAATCATTTGTATCATTGCGCCTTCAAGGCCCAGTAAAGCACCTTCTGCTGAACCCGGTGTATAGGCTAAGAATAAAGCAAATACACCAAGGGTCACGAAACCCATATGTGAAATAGATGAATAAGCAATAAGCTTTTTCATATCACGCTGTACGAGTGCCACAAAACCAATATAGACAATAGCAATTAACGACAAAATAATAACCACTTCGGAAAATTCTAAAGATGCATCGGGTGTGATTGGCAACGAGAATCGAAAGAAACCATAGCCGCCCATTTTCAACATAATAGCTGCAAGTATCACTGAACCGCCGGTTGGCGCTTGCACGTGTGCATCTGGCAACCATGTATGCACTGGGAACATTGGCACTTTTACGGCAAATGCCATAAAGAACGCCCAGAAAATCCACGCTTGTTCCGTGGTGGTTAGGCTTAGATTGTGCATATCAAGAATAGAGAATGAACCGCCTTTATTGTACATGTAGATTAAAGATACCAACATGAACACCGAGCCTAAGAACGTATACAAGAAGAATTTAATCGATGCATAAACACGGTTATCACCGCCCCAAACACCAATGATTAACAACATTGGAATCAATGATGCCTCCCAAAATGCATAAAATAAAATAGCATCAAGCGCTGAAAAAACACCAATGATTAAACCTTCCATCATTAGAAAGGCAGCCATGTAATGTGCTGGACGAGTTTGAATGACTTCCCAGCCTGCAATAATGACTAGTATGGTTGAGAAAGTTGTTAAGATAATTAATGGCATAGAAATACCATCTACACCTAAATGATAATAGATATTAAATTGAGAGATCCATGATGACTTTTCTTCAAATTGCATTAAATGGGTTGTTGAATCAAACTCAGTGTATAAAGTTAGCGACATGACAAACACCAAAATTGATGCGGCCACACTGACCCAGCGTGCTGTATTAGCGCGCTCGTTACCTAATAATATAACAAAAAAACCTGCAATAATTGGCAGCCAAATTAGTAAACTTAATAATGAATTTTCCATTGCTATAGCTCAAGTAAAGGGCGATCACCTGCAAACAGTACCCAAGTTAAAATAATTAATAAACTAACAATCATGAAGAAGGCGTAATGGTAAACATAGCCTGTCTGAATCGGTCGAACAGTCGCACCAATAAAGCCAACTAATCTGGCACTACCATTGACTATCATTTTGTCGATTAAGCCGGAATCTGATACCTTCCATAAGAAATTACCCAATTTCTTAACACCATCTACAAAGACGATGTCATTGAAACGATCAAAACCATACAAAGATTCTAATACATAATTGCTTCGATGGCATTTTTTCTGAATCCAAGTAGCCCATTCAGATCTATACAAAGTAAATACCCATGCACTGACAATACCGCCTACCATCATCCAGAAAGGTAATGTTTGTAATGCATGTGGAATCATACCAGTAGCGCCATAGAAGCTAGCTTCTAAACTTGCCATTGATGTATGGTGGGAGGCCACTGTAATGGCATTATCCAGCCAGCCATCAAACAACATTGGTTGAATTGCAAAATAACCTATGGCCAGAGAAGGAATTGCCAAGACCACCAATGGTAGCGTAATACTAATAGGAGACTCTTTCACATGTGATGCTGTGTGCTCATCCATTCTTGATTCACCATGAAATACCATGAAGAACATTCTAAGTGAGTAGAAGGCGGTAATAAATACACCTGCAACCACTGCATAATAAACCCAATCTGCAAAAGGTAAGTTTGAAAAATGTACCGCTTCAATAATCATATCTTTAGAATAAAATCCGGCAAATCCAGGAAAGCCGATTAATGCCAATGTTCCAATTAATGAGGTCCAATAGGTAATTGGCATTTTCTTGCGCAAACCACCCATTTCTCGTATATCTTGCTTATGATGCAATGCAACGATCACCGATCCTGCTGCTAAGAAGAGTAACGCCTTAAAAAAGGCATGAGTCATTAGGTGAAAAATTGCTGCAGAATAAGCACTTACACCTAATGCAACTGTCATATAGCCTAATTGCGAAAGAGTTGAGTATGCCACAACCTTTTTAATATCGTTTTGAACAATGCCTAACAAGCCCATAAACAAGGCGGTAACAGCTCCAACTACCATAACCACGATGAGTGCTGTTTCACTCAGCTCAAACATTGGTGACATTCGTGACACCATGAAAATACCAGCTGTTACCATCGTTGCTGCGTGGATCAATGCAGAGATAGGTGTTGGACCTTCCATAGAGCCCGGCAGCCAAACATGTAATGGCACCTGAGCTGACTTACCCATTGCACCAATAAATAACAAGATACAAATCACAGTAATAACTGAGGCACCATCTAGCATCGTCACGCCAGCTACATTACCAAGACTAGCAAACACCTCCATGTAATCAAGAGATCCAAAATACATTAATACTAAAGCAATACCCAATAAGAAGCCAAAGTCGCCAACACGGTTAACCAAAAAGGCTTTTAAATTTGCTTCAACCGCGCTTTCTTTATGGTGCCAAAATCCAATTAATAAGTATGAAACTAGACCTACTGCTTCCCAGCCAAAAAATAACTGCATGAAATTGTTTGACATTACCAACATAAACATCGAGAAGGTAAATAGTGAAATATAGCTAAAGAACTTGGTATATCCAGCGTCATCACGCATATAGCCTATAGTGTAAATATGCACCATAAGTGATACAAATGAGACTACCACCAGCATAACCGCCGTTAAATTATCAATTAAAAAGCCAACACTAACATTTAAATGCCCAATTTGCATCCAAGTGTACAGATTTTGATTAAACACCTCACCACCTTCAAGAACATGATGATTAAATACATATAGCGATAAGATTGTCGAGGTTAAAACACCTAAAATAGTAGCAACATTGGTTGCCATTCTGCCTAAAAGCGAACCCAAAAATCCAGCAAAAATTGCACCAACCAATGGCGCCAATGCAATGATTAAATATATTTGCTCCATTATTACCCCTTCAAACTGTTAGTTACGTCAACATTAATAGAGCCTCGTACTCTAAATAGTAACGTTAAGATTGCTAAGCCAATAGCCACTTCTGCTGCAGCTACTGTTAGGATAAAGAATACAAATATTTGCCCTGCTTCATTACCTAAAAAATGTGAGAAAGCAATAAAGTTGGTGTTTACTGCCGCCAAAATAAGCTCTACACACATCAACAGGGTAATAATATTGGTACGATTAATAAAAATACCAGCCAATCCAATACAGAAAATAATACTGCTTAAAATTAAATAATCACTCAAACTAACCATTACTTGTCCTCCTTAGATGGCGAAGTAATAGAAACAATGCGCACCCTGTCTCTAGCTTTAACATTCACTTGTTCTGATATTGATTGTTTCTTACGTTTAATTTCATCTTTTTGTACCAAGGTAATTGCCGCAATGATTGCAATTAACAACAATACTGCCGCTAATTCAAACGGGTAAACATAAGTGGTATATAACTGTAATGCCAATTGTGTAATATTACTATAGTCTGCGCCATGCCTCTCAGGCGAAGGCATTATTTCTAGTCCAAACTGTGAACTACCTAATACCAAGGTCATTTCAGCAATAATGATTAATGCAACAATTAAACCTAATGGCAAATATCCAGCAAATTTTGCACGCAGCGTGGATTTATCGATATTAAGCATTTTAATGACGAATAGGAACAATACCATAACTGCACCTACGTAAACTAAAATCAATGTAATGGCTAAAAATTCAGCCTCTAGCAATATCCAAATGCCCGCTGCTGAAAAAAAACCTAGCACCAAAAATAAAACAGCTTTTGCTGCGTTACGGGCAAAGATCATTGCCAAGGAAGAGGCAACAAACCAGAATGATAGAATATAAAAAATTATTTGTTCAGAACTCATTTATCTTACCTTTATCGATATTTAGCATCTACAGATCGAGCTTTGCTAATCGCCTGTTCGTTATCATCGCCTACTTTTAATAAGCGATCTTTAGTCATAATACTACCATCTCTTGATTCGAACGCATACTCGAAAATCTGCGTTTCGACAATAGCATCTACTGGGCACGCTTCTTCACAAAAGCCACAAAAAATACATTTAAATAAGTCAATATCATATTGAGTGGTTCGACGAGTACCATCATCTCGCATTTCAGACTCAATAGTAATTGCATTAGCTGGACATACTGCTTCACATAACTTGCAGGCAATACAACGCTCCTCACCATTTGGATAGCGACGTAATGCATGTAAGCCTCTAAATCTTGGAGAAATAGGTGTTTTTTCCTCAGGATATTGAACTGTGATTTTAGTATTAACAAACTCTTTAGCAGTAATTTTCATCCCTGAGCGTAATTCACTCAGTGTTAGATTTTTTGCTAATTTTTTTATGCTATTTATCATCTATATACTCCTTAAGCGAACCAGGGTCCAATATGTAGTTGTGTCATTAGCGCCACAACAAATATCCAAAGAATGGTGATTGGCAAGAATACTTTCCAACTTAAGCGCATAATTTGATCATACCTAAAGCGTGGAAATGTTGCTCTTACCCATAAGTACAAGAACATAAAGAAAGTTGATTTTGCTAGTAGCCAAATAATTCCAGGCACCCAAGCAAAAGTTGACTCTAGTACGCCCATACCTTCAAACGGAGAATGCCAACCGCCAAAGAACATAATGACTGCCAGGACTGCCATTAAAATCATATTGGCGTACTCAGCTAAGAAAAACACAGCAAATGTCATACCTGAATATTCAACATGTGTACCACCTACAATTTCTGACTCACCCTCTACAACGTCAAATGGTGCTCGATTCGTTTCAACTAGTGCTGAAATAAAGAAAATAATCATCATTGGAAATAAAGGAATAAAGTACCAATTAACAATACCGCCTTGTTGGTCTGCCACGATTGTATTTAGATTAACACTGCCAGCAATCATAACTACTGTTACCAAAGCAAAGCCAATAACAATCTCATAGGAAACGAGTAGTGATGCGCTTCGTAACGCGCCTAATAGAGGATATTTTGAGTTAGATGCCCAGCCTGCTAAAATAATACCATAGACGCCAATTGAACCAATTGCCAGTACATACAGTAAGCTTACATCAAGATTTGTAACATAGATACCTTCATCAAATGGGATAACAGCCCACACAGCAATTGCTGGCGCAATTGCTAATACAGGTGCCAACAAAAATAGGTAAATATTAGCTTTAGACGGGAAAATAATTTCCTTTGTCATCAATTTTAATGCGTCGGCAATAGGCTGCAACCAACCTTTAGGACCTACTCGGTTTGGACCAATGCGTAGTTGCATATAGCCAATTACTTTACGTTCTGCATAAGTAAAATAAGCCACCGTCAATAATAACGGCATAATTAAGGCAATTGCCTTAATTAAAATAATAACAATTGCTGCCATATTGCCATCAAACCACGGCATTAATTCATTAACTCCGATCACAAAAGATTGCCATAATTCAATCATTATAGAGCTCCTGTATTTGTCGCTTGATTACTGCTAATAAAGACACATTGATCTGCCATTGTTTCAGTAATATCAACTGGAACACCTAAATAAGTATCACTATCGCTTAAAGATAATGATTTGGCTGTTGCCGCGTTTATTGAGGCTGTATTTATTTGACCAATTTT
This sequence comes from Candidatus Thioglobus sp., assembly GCF_029243085.1. Lineage (GTDB taxonomy): Bacteria > Pseudomonadota > Gammaproteobacteria > PS1 > Pseudothioglobaceae > Thioglobus_A. The sequence continues at coordinate 9,566 of NZ_JAQWSS010000097.1, forward strand.
ACTCGCTCTTAATGATGTAGCATGTCTTAACAGTGCATCTGTATGATAAGGTGAGTGAGTCCAAATGGTTTCAACTTCAACCGTACTCTTGTCTAAATTAATAGCCGTATCATACTCATGCACTGGTGTCATTTGGTGAGCAACTTCACTTAATACTTGTGTTGAATTCTCGTAATGAAACCCTGGTAACTCTAGTAAATCTGCCAAAACTTTTAAAATTTTCCAAGCTGGTTTAGACTCACCTGGTGCGCCGACTGCAGCCGAAAATGATTGCATTTCATGATTAATGTTTACATGCGTACCTGATGTTTCATACATCGCAGCCATTGGCAACATAACATCAGAATACTGTGCAACTAAATCATTTTTAAATCCATTTAATGAGATAACAAATACATCATTATTTAACAAAGTATTGAGCGCTTCATCTAGATGATGAAAGTCATATTCAGGATACACATCTAGCAAAACAAATGCACGCATTTCAGCAGCAAGCATTTCATTAACATTCATGCCGGTGCTATTTGGTACAAAATTAACACGTTGTGCACCTAAAGCGTTTGCGGTAACAGTTAAATTTAAAGTTAGACTGTTAGACAGTTTAGCGATTTCAGTAATTAAATTAGCAATACTTGCAGCTTGAGCATTGTTTACAACATGCTCTCCCAGTATTAGCACTGTTTTGTCTGAATTAAGTAAACTAGAAGCAATATCGATAGCTTGGGCACATGGCGTTACTGCTAATAAGTACGCCGGCACTTCTTCGGCGCTTTTCTCTACTAATACCCTTAAAACACCTGCCAATGTATTGGCAATTTCGTTCGGTGCCACAATAATGTCATTAGTCTTGTAATTAAAATCAAACTCTTTGACATTTAAAGTAGTAATACCAGCGCCGGCTAATTGCGCTTTACGCAACCTGTGATTTATCATTGGCTGCTCTAAACGTATATTCGAACCTATAACAATTGCCTGATCTATATGTTCAAGGTCTGCTAATTTAATATTCGATTGTAAGTGGATAGCATTATCAAGATCTTTAATATTAAGACGATAATCTAAATTTTCACAACCCATCTCACGTAATAGTTTTTGCAGTAAGTGCAGCTCTTCAGTCGTTGCGGTTGCTGACGCAAGACCGCCTAGTTTCTGTACGTTGCGACTATTCAGAATGTTATTTTTTAAACCTTTGACAGCAAAATCAAGCGCAACATCCCATTCAACTTCTTTCCATTGGCCTGCCACTTTAATTTGTGGTGCAAGCAGTCTATTGTCATGTGTCAAACCCTCATAAGAAAATCGATCGCGATCTGAAATCCAGGTTTCGTTGACAGCATCATTATCACCTGAAGCTAATCGCTTAACATTTCCCTTATAAGTCTGGGCGTATAAGTTTGAACCAACTAAATCATGGCGAGCAATACTATTAATAGAGTTCATTTGCCATGATCTAAGCTCATATCTGAATGGTTTAGAAGTGAGTGCACCTACTGGACACACATCGATCATATTGCCAGAAAGCTCAGAAGTAATACCCTCTTTTAAGAATGGTTCAATTTTTAAGTCTTCGCCTCGACCTGTTCCGCCCATTTCCATAATGCCGGCAATTTCTGAGCCAAATCGTACGCATCGAGTACAGTGAATGCAACGAGTCATATCCGTTTGGATTAATGGACCAATATCACTAGGTGCAATAATACGCTTACCTTCGCTAAAACGAGAAACATCAGAGCCGTAATCTACAGCAACATCTTGTAGTTCGCATTCGCCGCCTTGATCGCAAATTGGACAATCTAAAGGGTGATTAATCAGTAAAAATTCCATGACTGCCTTCTGAGAAGCTTTGGCTTTGTCATTTTGAGTGTGAATCTTCATGCCATCTGCTACTGGTGTTGAGCAAGCTGGTTGAGGCTTTGGTGCTCCTTCTACATCAACAAGGCACATACGACATGATGCTGAAATGGATAATTTTTTATGATAGCAAAACCTTGGAACGCTAATTCCTTCTCTATCTGTAACAGCAATAACCATTTCGCCCGGCTCAGCATTTACCAACTGACCGTCAATTTCAATCTCTAGCATTATCCTTTCACCATACTTTTACCGTGTTCAATGTAGTATTCAAACTCATCACGGAAATTTCTTAAGAAACTTTCAACCGGCATTGCAGCAGCATCTCCCAAGGCACAAATTGTATTGCCCATAATTTTCTCTTGCACGCCCATCAATAAATCTATATCTTCAGCTTTGCCTTTGCCATCCATAATGCGTTTTAACACCCTATAAAGCCAACCCGTACCTTCACGACATGGTGTACATTGACCACACGACTCATCATAATAAAAATGCGCCAAACGCGTTAAAGCTTCAACCATGCAGGTCGAATCATCCATAACAATGACAGAGCCAGCACCAAGCATTGAGCCCGCTTTATCAATACCATCATAATCCATGGTCATATTCATAGCAACTTCTGCTGTCAGAACAGGTGTTGAAGAACCGCCAGGAATAACAGCCTTAAGTTTTGCACCATGACGCATGCCACCAGCTAATTCTAATAAATCTTTAAATGGCATCCCCATAGAAACTTCAAAATTTGCAGGATTTGCAACATGGCCTGAAACTGAAAATAATTTAGTACCGCCTGAATTTTCCACACCAAGGTCGGCAAACCACTGCCCTCCATGTGCCATGATATCTGGCACAGATGCAAAACTTTCAGTGTTATTAATCGTGGTTGGCTTGCCAAACAAACCAACATTTGCTGGGAAAGGCGGTTTAAATCTTGGCTGGCCTTTTTTCCCTTCAATTGACTCTAACAAAGCAGTTTCCTCGCCACAAATATAAGCGCCCGCACCTAAATGCGCATATAAATCGAAGCTAACCTCAGACCCATTAATATTCTTTCCTAATAACCCTGTCTCGTAAGCCTCTTTTAGGGCGCCTTCAAAACGATCAAAAGGTTCAATAAATTCACCACGGATGTAGTTATAGCCAACTGTTGCATCCATAACAAAACTACCAATTGCCATACCTTCAATAACTGCATGTGGATTAAATCGTAAAATATCGCGATCTTTGCAGGTGCCTGGCTCACCCTCATCTGAATTACAAACAATGTATTTTTGCCCTTCAGCATTGCGCGGCATAAAACTCCACTTGAGGCCGGTTGGAAATCCTGCGCCACCACGTCCTCTAAGACCTGATGTTTTTAATTCATTAATAATTTGTTCCGGTGTATACTCGCCCTTTAAAATTTTTCGCCATACGCTATAACCGCCACTAGCTTCATAGGTAGTCAATGACCAACATTGATCTTTATCTATGTTTTTAAAACAAACTTCATTCATTTTAAGCCGTCCACAATTTTGTCAATTTTGTCAATGGTCAGGTTTTCATAATATTGATCGCCAATTTGAAACATAGGCGCACCGACACAAGCGCCCAAGCACTCTACTTTTTTAACACTAATCAATCCATCATCAGTTACTTCGCCAGTTTTTACACCCAACTTAGTTTCAAGATGTGAAATTAAATCGTCAGCGCCATTCAACATACATGAAATATTATGACAAAAACGGATAATGTGCTTGCCCACTGGCTGATGATTGTAATTTTCATAGAAGGTTGCCACTTCTGCTGCCGCAATTCCTGGCATATCTAAATAATCAGCTACTGCTTGAATTGAATCATGCGTCAGTTGATTGTTGTTTTCCTTTTGGATAATTTTTAAAGCTTCCATCACTGCAGAGCTTTGCTTACCTTCTGGATACTTTTCAATCCAACTGTCTATTTGTTTTTTTGCGTTATCTGAAATCATTTTTTTATCTATCAATCTCACCAAATACAATATCTTGCGTACCAATAATTGTTACTACGTCTGATAACATATGTCCTTTTGTCATTTCATCCATAGATGCTAAATGCGCAAAACCTGGCGCTCTAATTTTAACTCTATAAGGCTTATTAGCGCCATCAGAGATTAAGTAAATACCAAATTCTCCCTTAGGGTGTTCAACCGCCTTATAGACCTCACCTTCAGGTAGTGAATAACCTTCAGTAAATAATTTAAAGTGATGAATCAGAGACTCCATATCATCTTTCATATCTGTACGCTTTGGAGGCGCAACTTTTTTATCATCACTCATAACCGGGCCTGGATTAGCTTTTAGCCAAGCTACACACTGTCCAATAATCTTATTAGATTGTCGTAACTCTTCCATACGCACTAAGTAACGATCGTAACTATCGCCAGTAACACCAACTGGAATATCAAATTCTAGTTGATCATAAACTGCATATGGCTGGTTTTTTCTCAAATCCCAAGCTACACCAGAGCCTCTTAACATTGGGCCAGTAAAACCTAATTGTTTTGCACGCTGTGCTGAAACAATACCAATATTAACCAATCTCTGCTTCCAAATACGATTTTCAGTTAAAAGATCATCGTACTGTTTAATATGGCGCGGAAATTCTTTAACAAAGTCATCAATAAAGTCCAATAATGAGCCTTGACGATTTTCATTCATCGCCTCTATCTCTTTATCTGTACGTGTGTCTGTCTTTAGGTATTTTGGCATATGATCTGGTAGATCACGATACACGCCGCCTGGACGGTAATAAGTGGCGTGCATACGCGAACCGGAAACAGCTTCATAACAATCAATCAACTTTTCACGCTCACGGAAAGCATACAAGAAAATACTCATTGCACCCACATCAAGTGCGTGCGTACCGAGCCACATCAAATGGTTCAAAATACGCGTAATCTCATCAAACATCACCCGAATATATTTAGCACGCTCTGGCACCTCAAGCTCTAACATGGCTTCTATTGCCATTACATATGCATGCTCATTGCACATCATAGAGACATAATCCAATCGATCCATATAACCAATCGATTGATTATATGGTTTAGATTCAACCAGCTTTTCAGTGCCGCGATGCAATAATCCAATATGTGGATCTGCACGCTCAATCACTTCGCCATCAATTTCTAAAATTAGACGCAATACACCATGTGCTGCGGGATGCTGAGGGCCAAAGTTAAGGGTATAGTTACGAATTTCTGCCATCTTTACTTCCTAATTACCTTGGGAACACTAACATTTGGCTCAATGCTCACTTTTTCATAAACAACACGACCAAGAGCTTCATCATAACGCATTTCAACTTCGCCAATCATTGGAAAATCCTTACGCAATGGATGACCAACAAAGCCATAATCAGTTAGAATTCGACGTAAATCTGTATGGTTCTCAAACAAAATTCCCATTAAGTCAAAGGCTTCACGCTCATACCAATCTGCTGATGCCCAGATATTAGTTACTGATTTAATGATTGGCTCAGCCTCATTAACAAACGCTTTAACTCGAATCCTGTAATTTTTACTCACCGATAACAAATGATAAACCACGGCAAATCGTTGTTGATGTCTGTCTTCTCCACCTTGCGCACTTCGACCTCTAGAAAATCCTGAGTTACTAGCATCATTTGCCCATTCAGACTGACCATAAGTTAAGTAATCAACACCACACAAGTCAACAAGTGTGTCAAATTCCAACTTGTCACGTAACTTTAAACAGGTGTCAATAATATCGTTACTATCCACCGTGAATGTCAATTCACCAAAAGCTGAAACTAGATTGGCGTCTTCAAAAATCTCTTCTAATTGCTCTATTAATTTTTCCATGATCTTTAAGTACGGGCTATAGTGTTAGTACGTCGAATTTTATCCTGCAATTGCATAATTCCGTAAAGCAATGCTTCTGCTGTTGGCGGACAACCTGGCACGTAAACATCAACTGGAACAATTCGATCACAACCGCGTACAACGGCATAAGAATAATGATAATAACCGCCACCATTGGCACATGATCCCATTGAAATCACCCATCTTGGTTCTGGCATTTGGTCATAAACTTTTCTTAAGGCTGGTGCCATTTTATTAGTCAATGTACCCGCAACAATCATTAAATCGGATTGTCGTGGCGTTGGCCTAAATACAACGCCGAAACGGTCTAAATCGTAACGCGATGAGCCAGCCTCCATCATTTCTACTGCACAGCAAGCCAGGCCAAAAGTCATTGGCCATAAGGACCCTGTTCTTGCCCAGTTAATAACACTGTCTAGTGAGGTGGTTACAAATCCCTCTTTCATTAACCCTTCAATAGCCATAAACTACTCCCACTCTAAGGCGCCTTTTTTCCATTCGAAAATGAAACCAACTACCAATAAGAATAAAAAGATACTAATTGCAACAAAACCAAACCAGCCCAATTGAGACTGAACTACCGCCCATGGAAAGACAAATGCCACTTCTAAATCAAACAGAATAAATAAAATTGCTACCAAATAATAACGCACATTGAAATACATGCGTGAATCATCAAATGCCGGGAAGCCACATTCAAACTGTGAGTTTTTTTCTTCATCAGGCTTACTAGGGCCGAGTAGATAACCAATTAACATTGGCCCTACGCCAAATCCGAGACCTAGCATGATAAATACAACAATAGGTAGATAGTTCTCTAACACCTAGCACTCCAATATCTTAAATTTATTGTTAACATTATATCTGTTCCAGATTAAATATACACGTATAACAAAAAATACGTTTCGACTGAAATCTACGTATTTATTTGTGTGCCACCAACGGTTAATTCGTCAATTTTCAAACTCGGCTGACCCACGCCAACTGGTACAGACTGTCCATCTTTGCCACACACGCCAATGCCACCATCAAGTTTTAAATCATTAGCTACCATTGATATTTTTTTCAATACCTCGTCACCAGATCCAATCAACGTCGCCCCTTTTACTGGATGAGAAATTTTTCCATTTTTAATCAAATAGGCTTCATTAGCACTAAAGACAAATTTTCCTGAAGTAATATCCACCTGACCGCCATCAAAATTAAGCGCATAAATGCCATTATCAACTGAGGCAATCATGTCATCAACATGATCTGCACCATTCAGCATATAAGTATTGGTCATTCTAGGCATAGGCATATGCGCATAAGACTCGCGCCTTCCATTACCAGTTGACTCTACACCCATGAGTCTTGCATTCATTTTGTCAAACAAATAACCCTTAAGTATGCCGTTTTCTATCAAAGTGGTATTTTGAGTAGGAACACCTTCATCGTCAATTGTCAAACTGCCTCGCCTATTCGCCAAAGTGCCATTATCTACAATTGTGCATTTTGAGCTCGCTACTTGCTCACCAATTTTATTAGAAAATACGGAAGAGCCTTTACGATTAAAATCTCCCTCTAGACCATGACCAATTGCCTCATGCAATAATACACCCGGCCATCCAGGACCCAAAATAACAGGCATATTGCCTGCAGGGGCGCCTTGCGCTTCTAACGCTACCAACGCTTGCCTAATGGCTTCAGCAACATATGCTTCATCAAGGTTATGATCAATAAAATACCGATAATCATAACGGCCGCCGCCGCCGCTTGAAGCTGATTCAATGCGCCCATCATGCTCAACAATAACACTGACACTGACTCTAACCATCGGGCGATAATCAGTTTGGTAAACGCCATCACTCGAAGCAATTAAAACTTCAGAATACGCACCAGAAATTGAAGCACTAACTTGTTTAACTTTAGATTCTTTTCTAGCAAGCGCATCAATACGATTTAAAAAGTCGACTTTTTCTTGGGAACTAAGACTACCCAAAGGATTTAAACCACTATATTTAGCAACCTCAAGCACCGATTGGAAGGTTTGTAGTTGAATAGGTGTGTCAACCCTCCCTGTGCCCTTAGCAAAATTAATCGCCTTCTCAATGGCATTCGCATTTAAATCATCTGAATAAGCAAATCCAGTTTGCTCATTATTGACAGATCGAGCGCCGACACCATGACTGATATTATAGGTGCCCGATTTAACAATGCTTTCCTCTAAAAACCAAGATTCAGCCACTGAATATTGAAAATACAAATCAGCATAATCTGCTGTTTTTTCAGACAAAGATCCTAATAATGAATAAATTTTTTCCTGATTTAAATGGTGATCATCCAATAATTGCTCAATCATAAAATTTTTGATATATTTGTAATAACAGGGTCATCCCATGGACCTATAATTTTATATTTAAACTCCACAACTTGATCAATAATTTGATCAATGAGTTTTCCATCAAAAAGCCCTTGATCTGCCAACCAAACGCCCAATCCAGCTAATCCACCACCCGCTAAATAAGTAGCAACTGGCACAGCGTCGCCAATAGCAGGAATCACCTTAGCCTCCAAATCGTATGTTTGATTCATGATATCACTCAGGCCAGTAAGGCTAATGGCACTTGAGCTCGCCTCTAATTGAAAGCGATCAATTTTGGCTTGAGAGTTTTGTAAAGTAATTTTTGCATCAATGCTATCATAAACAAAACCCTTGTCAGTTAAATCCGATACATCTAATTTTAGGCGCTTAGCAACCGACTTAATATTGAGTAATGATAAAATCCTGCCAAGATTTGGATCTTTATCAGTAAATACACCCTGCTGAATATTCATATTAGCAATGCCGCTAGCATCCTTTAGATTCATGTTCCAAGGTGCACAATCACAAAAAATACGCACATCAAAATCAAACTTACCACCATCAACCTTCTCATTGATCTTCATTTTGTCTAAAAAATCACTCAAAGCATCACCTTTTGCTTTTGCGGTTAGTATTGTTTTTCCTGCTACCCAAGCGCCATTAAATCGCAAATCTTGCTGATCCACCCCAACTCCATTCAATAATAAATTACTAATCAGTAGGGCATTATTTGTCGATTCTAGCTTGGCGCTAAAATTTGGCATTACTTTTTCGTCAATAAATACACCATGAGTACTTAAATACATACTCGGAAAATCATTAGGCTCAATATCCCAATTACCTTTTAGACTATCAAATGTTGTTGCCTGTAAACTCAAAATCCTCACACTTGGCAAATCATTTGTTAAGGCAATCTCTATATTAGTTTTTAGCGCTTCAGACTCAACTCTAGCACGCCAAGTCTCATCTAGTCGTTTGGTCAAATATAGTTCGAAACCATTATTATTGATTAGTTCAACTGCAAAAGACGATTCTTTGTCATCCTTTCTATTGCCAGGATTAATACGAATTTCGAATGGAATATTGCGAATATCGCCCACACCTTTGGTGGTAATTATATTGTCATGAAATGCAATTTTAGAATCGTAATTATTGACAACAATCGCTCCATCTAATGTTGTTAGGTGATTATTCCGAATGGTTAAGTCAATGTCTAATGTCGACTTACGATTATCCAGTGGTATGATTAAATCAAGCTCACCTTTTAATGGCCCAATCAAGCTAAATTGCTTAATGGTGTCATGCACCGTAGAGCCTGATGGTGCGTCAGCTAAAAACTGAATAAAGTCTTGACTATTGGTATTAATTTTACCCTGCATATGCACATCCAAATTGGGTTGGCTCATATCCGCAATTTCTAGCTCTATATTAGACAATGGAAAATCATACAACTTAGTTTGATTAACCAATACCTTGATATTTTTACCATCAGTAGTAATATTTGCCTCTAAATCTTTCAGTGTTTGCCAATCTGAATTAAACAGCAATTCTGTATTAGACAAATATGCAGTGAAATTAATTTCAGCTGGCTGATCCTCAGATATATTTTTAAGAATTCGAATATTTGAATTTTGCAAAACACCTGATTTAAATCCACGCCTCATCCAGCTGTTAGTCGATTGGCCGACTACAGCCGCAGGGATATAATCAGCCAAATCTGTAGCATTTATCTGCTCCACATGGCCCAAGAATTCTGTATAGGTGTGCCCTTCTTTTTGATACAGCTTAATGTTAGATAGTAGTGAAAAATCCTGATTGCTAATCGTCATCGGCAAAGTGATAAAGCCATCATGAGACAGTTGATCACTTGATAAAACCATCTTAATATCAACTTGGTGATTATTGATTGTTTGATCTGCAACACTCAATACTAGCTGACCTTGATTGTGACTAACCACTATTGGCGATAGCTCAATATCTTGCTCAGCTTTAATAACTGTTTTGTTAATGGTTAACAATTCAAAAAAATTGGCAGCTGCTAGCGTGTCTTTTGCCACTAACTGCTTCATCTCATTAACAGAAAAAGCGACACCCTTAGCTTGACCGTTTGCGTTGATTGTTAATAAATCAATAGCCACATGATTGGGGCGATAAATATCATCTAATAGGCTAAATAATTGCACTTTCCATTGTAAATTCTGAATGCTTGCTATAGGTCGTTGTAATTCCTTTGAGCTTAACGCCATCTCATGAATCTTTAATGAAATACCCCCACGATCAAGCTCAAAGTTTAATTTAGATAACTCAACATTAAGGCCTGTTGTGGTGGACAGTTGTGACTCAATTGGACCCTTGATGAGACCTGGAAAAGCAACAAAAAATCCAACAACTATGACAACTAATAAAGAAAAAATAGCACTCAACCAAGTGCTTATTCTTAATACTTTAACGCCATTTGATAGTGTTTTATTAATCATTCTGTTATAATTCTGCTCTTTGAGAATTATAACTTGTTTTCAGGTTTAAGTTCTTATACAAAAGTAAGACTAAATAAGGAAAATCACCATGTATTTTAAAAACTCTATTGCAGCAATTATTGTTATTTTTGCCATAATTTTCGGTGCCAAGACTTTCTTTGGCAACTTAGTTCACGTTGGCTACAACGACAATTTAACCCTAGCTGAGCGAATTCAGCCCCTAGGTCAGGTGTATTTAGAGGGTGATATTGATGTTAATGCGATTAAGGCTCCTGTTAAAACTGCCGCTAAAGCACGTAGCGGTGAAGAAGTTTATACAGCTGTTTGTGCTAGCTGTCATAGCGTTGGCGTTATGAACGCGCCCAAGCTTGGGAGTAAGGCTGATTGGGCACCAAGAGTTAAACGTGGTATTGCAGACTTAGTTAAAGTCGCTATTTCCGGAAAAGGTGCCATGCCACCAAAAGGCACTTGTATGGATTGTTCTGATGACGAGTTAAAAGCTGCTATCGAACACATGATTAAATAAGTTAAGAAAAACCTTTTTAATTTTAAAGGGCTAGGTATTCGTGAAGATGCCTAGCCCTTTGTCTTTCTGGACCTTGTCAAAATCAAACACCTGGCCATTCATAGCAATATAGATACCATGGTCTTTAAGTTGCACAGCGCATAACGCAACACCTAAATTAAACAATGCATCAGAGTGATCAATAGAATACGGAATCATCGATCCAAACAACACCACGGTTTTATCTTTAATAGATTTGGCTAAATACGCAGCGGTTTCTACTATGGTATCGGTTCCATGCGTAATGAGAATATTTTTCTCATCACTAGATTGGCATTTGTCCAAAATAAAAGCACGATCTGATTCGGTCATTTCTAGTGAATCTTTTAAGAATAACACTTCGGACAAAGTGTCTGCCATTGACCTGCCACGATTAAGCATATCCACCATATGGGTCTGTGTAAAAGACAACTCACCGGTTAACTCTTTATAAGTTTTATCGATGGTGCCGCCAGTAATTAAAACTTTGATTTTCATGGGCGCTATTGTATCAAAAAATTTTAGAAATTTTATTAATGACCTGTTTAAACTCTTTTTCCAAAGATATCACTACCAATGCGTACAAAAGTAGCGCCATTTTCAATGGCTAATTCAAGATCTGAACTCATTCCCATCGATAAAGTATCTAAATTTGGGTGTTTTTTCATTATTTGTGCCATTTTAGCAAAACTGTTAGCTGAATTATCTGGATTAGGAATACACATAAATCCTCGAAGAGAAATATTTTGGAAATTTTGAAAATGGGCAACAATATCGTCGATTTCGCTTTCCAAAACACCTGATTTGGTTGGTTCGTTGTCAATATTGACTTGCAACAGCATATGAAGCTTGTCAAGTTGTGTTGGACGCTGGTCATTTAAGCGTTTGGCGATTTTGAGTCGATCGACACTATGCACCCAGCTAAAATTCTCAGCAATTTGCTTAGTTTTATTCGATTGAATCGGGCCGATAAAATGCCAGATTAAATTCTGGCCTTTTAAAATATCAATTTTTTCCAAGGCTTCTTGTAGATAGTTTTCACCGAAATGGCGCTGCCCTACATCAATAGCTTGTTGAAGATCAGAGGCAGGCTTGGTTTTACTAACAGCAATAAGAGTGACTTTATTTTTCGCATCAACAGCATGGATACGATTTTGAACATTCTTTAAATTTTCAACAATCATAAGTATTGGTTTTAGCGAGCATTTTTTTCATTGCGCAAGACGGATTTAAAAAATACGAAGGCGCGTAGTAAATCTACGTAACTGAGTATTTTGTTAAATCTAACGTAGTCGGAATGGAAAAAAGAGAAGTTAAAAGACAGTTGTTGCGTCAAATACGGGGCCATCCACACAAACACGTTTCATCGCTGGACCAGTATCAGTTTGTACTTCAACTACACAGCCGGCACAACCACCAACAGCACATGCCATATTCTCCTCTAAGGAAACTTGACATGGTAAATTGTATTCTTTAGCTAATTTAGCAACGGCCTCTAACATCGGATGAGGTCCGCATGAATAAATTTCTATCTGAGCTCTTTCATCGTCACTCAAGCCATCTAGATAAACTTTGGCAAGATCAGTTACGTAGCCTTTAAAAACCCCGTCGTAATCTTGTAGACTGGCCAATCGACATTCAACGCCCCATGCCTCCAATTCAGGCATAGTATGAGTTGCGCCCTGATAATCTTTACCATCATTGGCTAATTGCTCATCAAAAGGAAATGGCACTTCAGAGCCTAAAATAGCAAAAGGTTGATAATCCAAGTCTTTGATTGATTGAGCGATAGCAACCATTGGCGGCATGCCAACACCGCCACCAATTAGTAACGGCCTCTTGTTTTTTGTCATTTCAAAGCCATTACCAATTGGGCCAATTACACTTAGCATTTCTCCGATTTTTCGCTCAGCTAATTGCCTCGTACCTTCTCCAACCACCTTGTATAACAAATCAAACGTTGCATTTTCTTTATCAACTGACATAATGGAGATTGGACGTCTCATTGGTAGCGCATCTGATACAGTAATATGAACAAATTGACCTGGCTTTGTCTCATTGGCGATAACCTCTGAAGCCAATGTCAAAATATATTGGTCGCCTTCGAATTTATAGTGTGCCAATACTTGGCAATCTACTACTTTAATAGTTTTTCGATTTTCTTTACTCATTACAGGTAATTAATGTGCCGACACCATTGTCAGTAAATATTTCTAATAAAACCGCATGCGATACTCGACCATCAATGATGTGAGTAGATTTAACGCCATTCTTGACGGCAGATAAAGCACAACCGATTTTAGGTAGCATGCCACCATAAATTGTGCCATCCTTAATCAGCCCATCTACCGTCTTGGCATCTAATCCTGTTAATAGTTCGCCTGCAGAATCTAGCAAACCCGAGGTGTTAGTTAGCAAGATAAGTTTTTCTGCCTTTAGCGCTTGAGCAATTGAGCCAGCTACTAAATCTGCATTAATATTGTATGAAAAACCATCTTCACCAACACCAATTGGGGCGATCACTGGAATAAAATCCCCTTTTAACAATAGTTCAATCACTGAGGTGTCAATTTCGTCCACTTCTCCCACATGGCCCAAGTCAATAATTTCAGAAGTTGGCTCAATATCATGTTGCAATTTCTTAGCTGTAATTAAGCTACCATCCTTACCTGTTAGACCAATGGAATGGCCACCATGTTGATGAATTAAGTTAACAATTTCCTTATTAACTAAGCCACCTAGCACCATTTCAACCACATCCATCGTCTCAGAATCAGTGACTCGCATACCGCCAATAAACTCGCTTTCTTTACCGATTTTTTCCAAAGTTTTGCCAATTTGTGGCCCGCCACCATGCACAACAATTGGATTCATGCCCACTGATTTCATTAGCACAATATCACGCGCGAAGCTTGACTTAAGCTCTTCATCGATCATGGCATTGCCGCCATATTTGATAACGATAGTTTTGCCCTGAAACTTTTGAATATATGGCAAGCTCTCAGTAAGAACGCTAGCTATATTATGTGTACTGTCTGACATATAAAATAAATGTAGAAATCAATTAAACAGTTATTTTACCAATAACAGCGATCAGTATCAGCATTCTTCAATGGCAAGCTCTTAAGGCATGTAGTCGCATCATTTTAATAATCGATTAAATCAACTACATTCCATTAAAATTATTTAAATCTTTGGTTGTATTTCCTCTGAACTTCTTGTGGCCATAAATCATGAATATAATTTAAAACAGCTTGTTTTTGCTTTTCGCTCAATTGATCCTTGAATGCTGGCATCCAACCACCTAATTTGGCGCCGCCATTGTTGATAGTATTCATCAATACTGTCGGGGAATGATGCCAAGCGTGTGCTGACCCATTAAGTGGTGGTGCCGGAAATTTCCCATTTGGCAGTCTCGTCTTCCATTCTTTGATTAAACCCTCCCCCTCTTTTCCATGACAATGCATACAGTTTTCTTCAAAAATGGCTTTACCTAACTTAATGTTATTGCCCTCTATAATTTGCACATCTTCACTCTCAAAACAACCTGTTAATATCAAAGTGCTGGCGAGTATTATTAAAATTTTCATAAAAACAACTCTTGTAAATTATTTAAAAAATTAAACCCTTTGGTGGTTGGTCGAATTAACGAATCACTATACTCCAATAATCCCAAGTCTTTTGCAGAAGCTAACTGATCACAAATATTATTGATTGGTACGCCGCTTCTTTTAGAGAATAATTCCACCTCAAATCCATTTTTGAGACGTAAGGCATTCAACATAAATTCAAATGATGTATTTTCAATAACTTCGATGGTTTTGTTACGTTTCTGAATATAATCTTTGGGCGATTTAGACTTTAAAGTCCGAATAATAGTTTGATTTATAATAGATGTAATCTTGCCATGGGCACCCGCACCAATGCCGATATAGTCACCAAATTCCCAATAATTCAAATTGTGCTTAGACGGAATCCTGCCAAAGGCTGACACTTCATAACGCTCAAACCCCTGTTGAGTTAATAAGCTGATACCTTGCTCGCCCATAGACCATATGTCATCAGCTTTTGGCAAAATGGGCGGAAACTTTGCAAACAAGGTATTAGGCTCTATCGTTAACTGATAAAACGAGATATGAGTTGGGTTTAGCTTGATTGCGCGCTCCAAGTCCGATAAGCAGCCATCAATAGTTTGATTTTGCAAGCCATACATGAGATCAATATTGAAATTATCAAAGCCTACTTGCTTGGCTTGCTCGCAGGCGTATATCGCATTATCAGCGCTATGAATTCTGCCCAATGATTCAAGGTGTTCATTGTTAAAAGATTGCACGCCAATAGATAAACGATTAACACCAATGTTTCGAAACGCACTAAACTTTTCAACCTCGAACGTACCGGGATTTGCCTCTAAGGTAATTTCAATCTCATTATCAAAATTCAAACGAGATCTAAGTCCATCAAACAACTGGGATAAATCCTTTTCACTCATTAAGCTGGGTGTACCACCGCCAATAAAAATCGAATGAATAGAACGCCCTTGTACATAACTCAAATCATCATCCAGATCATCAAGTAGTGCATTAATATACCCTTGGCTATCGCTAAGCTCATGTGAGTTAAAATCACAGTATGGGCATTTTTTAACACACCAAGGGTAGTGTATATAAAGCGCTAGTGGCGGAAGCTCTAACATATTAATATCTTACTATGATTGCAGCTCTAACAACAATGCTTGCAATGCCTTGCCTCGATGAGAAATACCATTCTTTTCTTCTGCAGATAATTCTGCCGAGGCTTTTTTATGAGTTGGGACATAAAAAATTGGATCATAGCCAAAGCCGTTTTTACCCGCCTTCTCTCGCAGAATTTCGCCCTCCCATCCGCGCTGAATAATAATGGGTGTTGGATCATTTGCATGCTCAACAAAAACAATTGCACACCAAAATCTTGCACTACGCTGATCATCGGGAATGTCAGACATTTCGTCAAGAATTTTTTGGGTATTAGCCTCATCATCACCATGAGCTCCCGCATATCTAGCAGAATAAATACCGGGCTCGCCATTCAGCGCATCTACCACAATCCCAGAATCATCAGCCAATGCTGGCAAGCCAGATTGTTCTGCAGCATTACGCGCTTTGATTAAGGCATTTTCAACAAATGTTAAACCGATTTCTGGCACCTCTTCAACCTGCATATCACTCATGGAAACAACCTGATAACTCTCTTGGAGCATGGTGTTAAATTCTTTTATTTTTCCCGGGTTGTTACTAGCAAGAATGATTTTTTTCATAATAGTTAAGGGTACGGTCTCAGTGTATAATCAATTGAATATATAAAAAATTTGGAGCACATTATGACTCAAGACGAAATGAAATTCGCTGTTGCGCAAGAGGCGCTTAAATACGTTGTTAAGGATACTATTATAGGCGTGGGTACTGGCTCAACTGCAAATTTTTTCATTGATGCGCTGGCCACTATGAAGGATGACGTTATAGGCGCTGTTGCCAGTTCAGTTGCAACGGCAGAGCGTCTAGAAAGTCATGGCATCAAAGTATTTGACCTAAACGATGTAGATGCAATATCGGTTTATATTGATGGTGCCGATGAATCTGATGATGGCCTAAACCTTATTAAAGGTGGTGGTGGTGCATTGACACGTGAAAAGATTGTTGCTGCTGTGGCCGATAAATTTGTTTGTATTGCGGATGAATCAAAGTTGGTTAGTGTTATGGGTGATTTCCCACTGCCTGTTGAAGTAATTCCAATGGCTGCTAACTATGTTAAGCATCAGATCACTCGTAGAATTGGTGGCACACCTTTTGTTAGAGAAAACTTTATTACCGATAATGGCAACCTAATTTTAGATGTTGAAGGTTTAAAAATTACTGACCCTAAAGCAATGGAAACCGAACTTGACAGCATTGTAGGTGTCGTAACCAATGGCTTGTTTGCCAACCGTGGTGCTAATGTTTTGTTATTAGGCACACCAAATGGTGTGAAAGTAGTTGGCGCTTAAACCCGGCTTAAGACGTCTACTTATAAAGATCAATTCGCCTTTCTAGGCGCTCAATCTCAACATTTATCACATCAAACAAGTCTTGGGAACTGGTTGTTGCCTTTGCTCGCTCATAGCGAGAAATAGCCAAGTCGAGCTTTCCTTGGTGTATTAACGCTTTAGCATTATGAATGTGAGCCCTGTCAACAAGACCTGCATCAACATATAGTGATGAGAGAAGTTTATGCGACAAATAGGTGCCTTTGTTGCGCTTCAAATATCGTTTTAATAAGTTAACACCCTTTGACGTTTGATTGTTATCCAAATATGCTTGAGCTGCATAATAAACAGCCGACTCACTCTCGTCAACAGCCTGAGAAAAATACTGCTGTGACTTTTCTATTTGGCCAAGTTTTGCATAAATTCTACCAGCTAATGTGACGCTTGGCGTTTGATTATTTAATGCTAATAGTTGCTCTATAACTGTTTTGGCAGATACGTAATCTTGCTTTTCGAAGGCATCGTATGCTTGCATGTATAAGGTTAAGTCTGGATCTTTTTCAAGTTTTATGCGTCTATGTTGGTCATAATACAAACGAGCCTTGAGTGTTTCATATTCAAACGTATCTTCTCGATAATCGCCATCGATTCGACTTGTCCTTTGTATGGAATCAGAAATTCGATTAACGCTAAGCGGATGTGAACGCAAAAATTCTTGAGCATTTGCACTGTCTTTCAATTTTTCAAAAAAATGCGCCATTCCCTTTGGATCAAATCCTGACTTTATTAACATATTTGTACCAATACGGTCTGCTTCCCACTCATGTTCGCGAGTAAAGTTAATATTCTGCTGAGCTGTAGCAGCAACCGTAGAAGTGGCAATCGCTTGTGAGGCGTTAGTATTGTCTACTAAAGCAGCAGCCAACATACCAGCCACCATAATATAAGTTTGCTTGTCAGTTTTGTCACTAAAACGTGCTAAGTGATTTTGAGTTATATGGGAGATTTCGTGTGACAAAACACCGGCAAGCTCTGCTTCAGATTCTGAACTTAACAACATGCCTGTATGTACACCAATATAGCCATAAGGGCCCGCAAAGGCATTAATACTATCATCGTTGAGCAAAAAGAAATCAAAATGCTTATCAGGGTTTTCACTATATCGGGTCAATTCATGCCCCAATGTTTTTAAATACACTTGAGCCTCGACATCAGCAATCACTGAATCGGTGTTCCAGATAATTTGCAAGAATTCATTGCCTTGTTTTTGCTCTTGCAAAGATTCAGACAAAGTTAATTCTGGCACTTCAAGCGCATTAACCTGAAAGCTGAGTATCAATAGTAATAATATCTTAATCATAGTTTTATTATATTTGACTCTTAACCACAGTGCGACTAAAATAGTTGAACTTGTCTTTTTTTAAAAAGATAAGCTTAATTATATAAATTCAAATACAAAGGAGTCCACAATGGCTGACGAAACTTTAGATGCATCAGGCTTAAACTGCCCATTACCAATTTTAAAAACTAAGAAAGCATTATCAAAAATGGATACTGGCAAGATCTTAGATGTAATCTCTACAGACGCAGGCTCAGTGAAAGATATCGAGGCTTTTTGTAATCAAACTGGCAACAAGCTTATCTCTACAACTGAAGACGGTGGAAAGTACGTTTTCACGATTGAAAGAGTTTAATTCATAATTATTTCAGAGGAGAATAACTATGTCAGACGACAATAAGATGACAATTATCGCTACTAAAGGTACTTTTGATTGGGCTTTTCCTCCTTTCATTATTGCCTCCACTGGCGTTGCTATGGATAAAGAAGTAACTATCTTTTTTACGTTTTATGGTTTAAATCTTTTATTAAAAGACACTTCTAAACTTAGAGTTTCTCCAATTGGAAATCCTTCTATGCCAATGAAAATGCCTTTTGGCCCAAAGTGGTTACAAAAAATTGATTTTGGTCCTAAAATTCCAAATGTCTTATGGAATATTCCTGGTGCTGAGTCTTTAGTCACATGGATGATGAAAAAAACCATGGCTAAACATGGCGTTGCTAAAATCGAAGAACTACGCTCTATGTGTCAAGAATTTGACGTTAAGTTTATCGCCTGTGAAATGACAGTTGAGTTATTCGGCTTTGATAAAGCTGACTTTATCGATGGTGTGGAATTTGCAGGTGCAGCGTCATACTTTGATGAAGCTGCTACTGGTGATCATCACCTATACATGTAAGATTTCCTTGCTTGTAATAAAAAACCTCCTTTCGGAGGTTTTTTATTGTCTAAAGCATTAAATGCCTAATGCCAATCTAGACTTGGCCAGCCTCGTTCTTTGGCAATCTTCTGCAAAGTTTCATCGCCATGCACAACCACAGGATGGTCAACCAACTCAAGCATTGGCAAATCATTATGCGAATCAGAGTAAAAATAAGCACCTGCCAACTCCTCTCCTGTTTTCTTAAGCCAATGATTTAAATGTGTTATTTTTCCTGTCTGGAAGCAGGGCTCACCTAATACTCTGCCGGTAAATTCTCCATTGTTAATTTCGGGATTAGTCGCTAACAAGTTCTCAATACCATAACGCTGAACGATTGGCGCCGTAACAAAGCTATTGGTTGCTGTGATAACCAATATCGTATCACCCTTTGCTTTATGTCCATCAACAACTGCTTGCGCCTTAGGCAAAAGAATATTCTCAATCTTTTCGCTCATAAAACGCTGATGCCAGACATCTAAGGTTTTTCTAGTATTTTGAGATAAGGGCTTTAAACAAAACTCTAGATATTCATTAATATCAAGACTTCCAAGTGCATACTGATCAAAGAAGTATTGATTCTTTGCCTGATAACTGTCCTTATCTACCGCGCCAATTTCACTCATAAACTCACCCCAGAGAAAGTCACTATCTCCACCGATCAAAGTTTTATCAAGATCAAAAATTGCTAATGCCATACCTATTCCTTAATATTGTTTACTAATTGTTCAACATCATCTACCAAACAAAATAAATCTAGATCAGTTTGGTTAATGTATTCCATGTCTAATAATGACCCAAACCAGGTAAGTAGTGGCGACCAAAATGAAGAGCCGAATAAAAATAATTTAATAGGCTTGCCTTTTCTAGTTTGTATCAGTGTCAACACTTCTAGTAATTCATCAGCAGTACCAAACCCACCCGGGAAAAACACACATACATCCGCATGCTTGATTAGCACCACTTTACGAGTAAAAAAATGCTCAAATAAAATACACCTATCTAGGTATGTATTAGGGTTTTGTTCTTTGGGTAATTTGATATTTAAACCGATGCTTAATGATTTTCCCTCAAAGGCCCCTTTGTTTGCTGCCTGCATAATGCCAGGCCCTGCACCAGTTAATATATTAAATCCACTATCTGATAAAGATTTTGCCAACTGATAAGCTTGTGTCGCTAGTACATCAGACTGCTTCACTCTCGCCGAACCAAAAATACTGACATTTGGGCCGAGATCATTTAGCAAAGCAACCGAATTGTTTAACTCAGATTCAACAACCTGAATGTTCATGGTTTAAATTTATAATTTTGCAAATACACGTTCTGCTGCATCAATAGTTACTTGAATATCTTCATCAGTATGACTACTAGAA
>NZ_JAQWSS010000099.1 GCF_029243085.1 Candidatus Thioglobus sp.
TTTCTTTCTTACCTATTTTTATCGACTTAAAGCATTTAACTCTAGCAACTGAAATTGAAGTTATTGTTGTCGTTGGGCTGACTGTGTTTTTTGTACTTAGTCTGGCTAATGTATTAGGCCTAAAGCTGAGAAAATCAATCGAAAACCCAATTGTTATTCAACGAGTTAATAAAGCTACAGGGATTACAATGATGCTTGTTGGAATATTTGTCGGTTTATATTAAAATACACTCCATGAAAAAAAGTTTAATTGCAGAATTTCTAGGAACTTATATTATGGTGTTTGCTGGCACTGGTGCCATGACTATTGGCGCTTTAATGGGTGAGCCGGGCCACACTGGAATTGCAATTACTTTCGGATTCGTTATTGTGGCACTGATTTACAGTTTTGCTCATATTTCTGGCGCTCATTTTAATCCAGCTGTCAGTATTGCTTTTTGGGTTATGGGCGAGTTTGAAAAATATAAAGTCATACCTTATATCGCAGCACAAGTGTTGGGCGCCATTCTAGCCAGCTATAGTTTGTATTTTTTGTTATTAGAGGACATCTCATCTATGCAGCAAGCTGCATATTTAGGGGCAACACTGCCACATGGGTCTGAATTTCAGGCATTTGGCTTTGAATTTATCTTAACGTTTATCTTAATGTTGGTCATTAGCGCATCCGCTGTGCATGGCAAGGCCATTAAAGATTTTGCCGGTATTGCAATTGGCTTCACAGTGGGGCTAGAGGCTATGTTTGCCGGGCCGATTACTGGTGCTAGTATGAATCCAGCACGCTCTATTGGGCCGGCAATAGTTAGCGGTAATTTAGAAAATTTGTGGATTTATATTATTGCTACGATTTTTGGGGCTGTATTGGCAGCCATTGTATTTGTTAAGCTGATTAAGTGCCAGCATTCAGACGAGTGTGAAGCGTAAAATACCAAGCCATGATAATAAACCCTAAGCGTAATTCTAAATGGATGTAATTTACTGGCTAATCCCAAGCATGATCTTTGTAGGTGTCGTGCTAGTGATTCTCTTAATGATGGGTGTCAAGAGTGGTCAGTATGATGATTTAGAAGGCGAAGGTCAAAGAATACTGTTTGACGAAGAGGTTGACAATCAATCCAACAAGAAAAAATAGACGCAGATTGGGCTTGACATAAGTCACTCTTTATAGATAATTCGCAATTAAATATAGAACTAATAAGTAGGTAGGATAAGCAATATGGCAAAAAGTATTATTGATGGCTTGTTTGGAAAATCACCAATTAGCCCACTACAACAGCATATGAGTAGTGTACATTCGTGTATTTCTGAGTTAAAAGGATTTATGGTAGCTATTCATGCCCAAAATTGGGATGAGGCTGAAGCCATCAGATCTTTAATTGGCGATAAAGAAGGCGAGGCTGATGCACTTAAGAAAAAACTTCGTTTAAGCTTGCCATCAACGTTCATGATGCCGTTTTCTCGTCGTGATTTGCTTGATTTGTTACTTATTCAAGATTCAATTGCCAATCTTGCTAAAGACGTATCAGGCTTGATGATCAATAGAAAGATGACGCTACCAAATGAGATTTCTGACGATATGATCGAGCTAACTGACGTTTGTATTAAAACCTCAGCGACAGCGCTCAAAGCGGTCAATGAGCTAGATGAGTTATTAGAAACCGCTTTTGGTAATCGTGAGCGTAAAGTGGTTGGTTCAATTATTAGTGAAATTAATAGCTTAGAAAGTCAGTCAGACAAAATTCAACACGTTATTCGAGCTAAATTATTTCCATTGGAAGCAGACTTGCCGCCGGTAGACGTCATGTTTTATTATCGCGCTGTTGAGTGGTTAGGTGAACTGGCAGATGCTGCACAAAAAGTTGGCTCTCGACTTGAAGTGCTACTTGCTAAGTAGACTGTTAGGAGACTAAAATGGAAATTATTGAAAATTACGGCGAAATTTTATTAGTTCTTGCGGTTGTGTTTGGCTTGTTTATGGCATGGGGCGTGGGCGCTAATGACGTAGCAAACGCTATGGGAACGTCGGTAGGATCTGGTGCAATTACAATTAAGCAGGCGATTATTATCGCGGTTATATTTGAGTTTGCAGGCGCCATTTTGGCTGGTGGTGAAGTAACAGCAACCATCCGTAAAGGCATCTTGGATGCGAATGTTTTTACTGACAGCCCGCACTTATTGGTATATGGCATGTTAGCTTCGTTATTAGCCGCAGGAACTTGGCTCATGATTGCCTCTAATTTTGGCTGGCCAGTATCAACGACACACTCAATTGTTGGTGCAATTGTTGGTTTTGGTGCGGTAGGCGTTGGTGTTGATGCTGTTGCTTGGAGCAAGGTTGGTAATATCGCCATGAGTTGGATCGTGTCTCCAATCTTAGCAGGTACGATTGCTTTTATGCTTTTTAGAAGTTTACAGAACTTTATTATTGACACCAAGCATCCATTCGACAATGCTAAGAGATACGTGCCTTTTTATATGTTCTTAGTGGGTTTTGTTATCTCTTTGGTTACAATTTTCAAAGGCCTTAAGCATGTTGGTCTAGAGTACGATTTGGCTACAAGTTATATGCTCGCATTTGGCTTTGGCTTGCTTGTGACATTGGTGGGTACAATTATTATTAGACGCATTCACATTGACCCAAGTGAAAATGAAGAGTTCCATTTTACTTCAATGGAAAGAATTTTCAGTGTACTGATGATTATTACTGCAGCAGCCATGGCTTTTGCTCATGGATCCAATGATGTTGCTAATGCAATTGGTCCCTTGGCAGCTATTTATGGCGTGATTGAAAGTGGCGGAATGATTGGTTCCAAGAGTGCCTTACCAATTTGGGTATTACTTGTTGGTGGTGGTGGTATTGTTTTTGGTTTGGTGACTTATGGCCACAAGGTAATTGCAACTGTAGGTACTGGCATTACCCAGCTGACACCTTCGCGTGGTTTTGCAGCCACTCTTGCGGCAGCTGCAACTGTGGTAATTGCATCAGGAACAGGTCTTCCTGTTTCCACTACACAAGTATTAGTGGGTGCTGTGCTTGGTGTTGGACTAGCAAGAGGTATGGCAGCACTAGATACTCGAATGATTAATAAAATTTTCCTTTCTTGGCTAGTAACATTGCCAGCAGGCGCGTTAATGTCAATCATATTTTTCTTTATGCTTAAGGGCATGTTCGGAGCGTAATTATGACTATAGATGAAATTCAAGCCAAGTTAGAGCAGGGTATCGAGAATGCAACAGTAACCATGGAGGGTGATGGCTGCAATTGCTCAACATTAGTGGTATCGTCTAACTTTGAGGGCATGTCATTGCTAGCTAGACAGAAAATGGTGCTAGCAGTGGTGCGTGCAGAGATTGACTCGGGCGAGTTACATGCGCTAAGTATTAAGGCAAGAACACCAGAAGAGATGGCTTAGCCATCATTCATTTTCATGTGTTGCCGACACATGAATTTGTTCATCAAAATCAATTGTAACGCTTATATTGATTGGCCTACAACAGACAGAGCAATCCTCTATATAGCTTTGCTCAGGCTCTGAACAATCCACTTCAATTTCAATAACTTCCCCACAATAGGGGCAGTTAATTGAATGGGTCTGTATTTCATACATCGATACGCCTTTCTGTTAAGTCTTTCATAATGGCTTTTCTAACCTCATCTGAGTAATTAGTCCATCCACTAATTTCGTCACTATGACGTTTGCAGCCAACACAATAGTTGTCTTTGTTATATTTGCATATTCCAACGCAGGGGCTTTTTATAGCTTTGTAATCATCCATATAAGTATTATAGATTGTCTAGGTAGGTGGAGGTAAAATAGGCAGCTTTATATTATAAGATCAATATTATGGCATTTACTCAATTAGGGTTATCTGAATCAATTCTAGAGGCCGTTAAGAAGAAAGGCTACGACAAACCCTCTCCCATTCAGGAGAAGGCCATTCCGCTGATTCTTGAAGGTAAAGATGTTATGGCAGCAGCGCAAACAGGTACGGGAAAAACCGCTGGATTCACTTTGCCAATATTGCAATTATTGTCACAAGGACAAGCAACCAAATCGAATCAAGTGCGCACACTGATATTAACACCCACTCGAGAGCTGGCTGCTCAAGTGCAAGATAGTGTTAGTACTTACGGCAAGCACTTACCACTCAAATCAACCGTCGTTTTTGGCGGCGTTAAGATTAATCCACAAATGCAGAAATTACGCAGTGGCGTTGATATTTTAGTGGCAACACCAGGGCGACTATTGGACTTGTATTCGCAGAATGCAGTGAAATTTGATCAACTCGAAATTATTGTGTTTGATGAGGCAGATCGAATGCTAGATATGGGATTTATTCACGATATTAAAAGAATTTTAAAGATCCTGCCTACAAATAGACAAACTTTAATGTTTTCTGCAACTTTTTCTGATGAGATTAGAAAATTGGCAAAATCGTTAGTTCATAATCCGGTTGAGATTTCAGTAACACCCAGAAATTCAACCGTTAAATCGGTTAAGCAATGGATACATCCAGTAGATAAATCGAAAAAACAAGCCTTGCTAACCAAGCTAATTAAAGACCATGGCTGGTATCAAGTTTTGGTATTCAGCCGTACTAAGCATGGTGCAAATAAAATTGCGACTCAGTTGGGTAAAAAAGGCATTAGCGCTGCGGCCATTCATGGCAATAAATCCCAAGCAGCAAGAACGCGAGCTTTGGCTGATTTTAAGGCTGGTAAGGTTAATGTATTGGTGGCAACTGATATTGCTGCTCGTGGTATCGATATTTCTGATTTGCCGCACGTAGTTAATTTTGACTTACCGCATGTACCTGAAGATTATGTTCATCGTATTGGTCGTACCGGTAGAGCGGGCGCAAAAGGCGAAGCTGTTTCGTTGGTCAGTGCAGATGAAGCCAAGCAGTTATTTGATATTGAGCGTCTCACTCAAAAGAAACTTGAGCGGATTATGGTAGATGATTTTACTCCGGATCATAATGTACCTGATTCGCCAAAAAATATGCCCTCTCCAAAAAATAAAAAGCCTAAAAAGAGCAAGCCTCGCAACAAGCCAAGATATGGAAAAGATAGTAATTCAGCTGAAAACAAAACTAAAAAGAAAAAAGGTTTTTGGGGTAACAAACCTAAGAAAAAACCTTCTCAATAAGCGAGGATAATTATTATGAGTTGGTGGACGACAGTTTTAGGTGGCGCGTTTGGCTTTGTACTGGGCGGACCATTAGGTGCCATGCTTGGGGTAGCTTTTGCAGGTAACTTATCTAAAAATAAGTCCAGTTTTGGTGGCTTTGATAAAAATTATCATATAGGTGACCAGCAGCGTGTTCAGGCGGCATTTTTTAGTAGTTTGTTTTCTGTTATGGGTTATATTGCCAAAGTTGATGGCAAGGTTTCAAGAGCTGAAATTCTCTTAGCACAACAGGTTATGCAACATATGCAGTTGGCAGATGACATGCAAACAGTTGCAAAAGAGTTGTTTAATCAAGGCAAGCAAGCAGATTTCAACCTGGATGAAGTGCTCGAGCAATTTCGTCTTGAGAGTCACAGGCGTACGCACTTAGTACGTATGTTCTTAGAGATTCAAATCCAAGCTGCTTATGCTGATGGTGTGCTCGATCATAACGAGCATGAGGCGCTTAGATATATTGCGCAAAAGCTACATTTTCCTAGTCATGAGTTAGATGATTTAATTCAGAAATTTGCTGTGACTAGTAACCATGCTGACAAGCTAACAGTTAATGATGCTTATGTTGTGTTGGGTGTGGATAAAAGCGTAACCGATAAAGAATTAAAACGCGCTTATCGTCGATTGTTAGCTCAGCATCATCCAGACAAGTTGGTAGCTAAAGGCCTGCCAGAGGAAATGATGATAATCGCCAAAGAAAAAACTCAAGAAATCATCAGTGCGTACGAGTTGATTAAGAAACATCGTGGAAGGCGCTAAATTAAAAAATAGGAAAAATATGAGATCTAATTTAATTGCATTTGTTTCAATGCTAATCTTATCTGCATCGGTCCAAGCTGGACTCTGGGAAAAAGTAACCACCCTGGGCGCTGAAACGATTAAGCCAAGTGCTGAATATTTGATAGAAACAGCAGGTTGGAATATTCGTGTGTATGAGTGGATTCCGGCAGACAATCCAAACACACGCTGTATGTTTGCAGCAGGCTCAAAAAAAGGTGGTGTAGCTTGTTATTCAATCAACGATTAAACTGATGTTTGAATTGGTTATCCTTGGTTTTATAATTGCGATTGTTGTTTATTTGATTAGAGGCAAGGTTTAATTAATCCAGTTCGATTAGTATTTCATTTCGACGTAAAAATGGCAATGTCCATGGTGGGTTGTAAAACGCATAAATAGGACTATCCTGAGTTCTCAGGTCGTTATCTAATATGTATTGCGTTAATTTTAATTCATGTTGCTTAATATTGTCCTCTGAGGATAAGCCTGAAAATTTAATGACAACAAATTTCTTTTGATCAATTTTTTTAATTTTAACTGCAGAATTTTCTGGTTTTGGCAAAGTGCCTAATGAATGCTCAGCTGGCATTATAAAGCGAACAATCCACCCGTTTTCTGATTTTTGCTGAGTGACTGGCGCA
>NZ_JAQWSS010000104.1 GCF_029243085.1 Candidatus Thioglobus sp.
TTTAAGTTTAACGTTGCAGGCGCTAAAGGCGATACAATCGAACTTAAATATACTGACAATAAAGGCAAGACTGGTTCTGCGACTGCAAAGTCTAAGTAATCAATTATGCCGATTGAGGAGAGATTAATGAAAAAATTAATAACTGCAGTAGTCAGTTTAGGTTTAATAGTTGGCGCCGCATCTGCTACAGATGTTGATGCTGACCGTAAAGCCTTTGTTGGCCACTTCAAGTCAATCAAGCCAAATGTTGATTTTGCAGATTACACCAATGGTGTGTATGCATTTGATGAGGGCTCAAGAGAGCAATTTGAAGAAATCTTAGACGGTATTCCTCCTTATGAGGAAGCGCTAGAAAAAGGTGGAGCGGAGTTTGAAAAGTTTGGTCTTGCTAAGTGTGATGCACTGAAAGATCCAGCTGCAGCTCGTTTAGCGCACCCATACTATGATGAAAAAGCTGGTACTGTTGTAACACTTGAAGGAACAATTCAAAAATGTTACAACGAGCAAACTGGTAAGAAAATGGGTACGATGAAGGGTAAGATTGCTCGAATCAGTTCTTGGATTTCAGACCAGGCTGCTGGTGAAAAGATCAATGTAAAAGTTGAATCTGAAGGTGCAAAGGCAGCTTATGAAGAAGGTAAAGCGTTCTTCTACGCTAAGCGCGGTCAGTTCAACATGTCGTGTGCAGATTGTCACGTATATAACGCTGGCAAAAAAGCCCGTGCTGATATCTTGTCACCTGCTCTAGGTCATACGACACACGTTCCAATGTATCGTGCTAAGTGGGCTGGCTTAGGTACGCTTCATCGTCGTTATGGTGGTTGTTTGAAGAATATGAGAGCAAAGCCAATCAAGGCTCAGAAGGAAGTTTATCGCAACATGGAGTTCTATCATCAAGCGATGAGCAATGGTCTTGAAATTACAGACGCACGTTACAGAAAATAATAGGAGAATAAAGATGAAAAAAGTATTAATTACAGCTTTATCAGTATTCGCCTTAACGGCTCAAGCTGATTTTCTAGGTAGTTCACATAACTGGAATGATGGATCTTCTGATCCGTTTAAGGCGGCGATTACTGCTGCTGAAGCTGGTTATGCAGCTAACTTCAAGGCTAACATGGCTTGGCGTGATACTGAAAAAATGATCAAAGAAGCTAAGAAGCTGAATGCTGCAGGTAAGACTGCTGCTGCAGTGGCTTTAGCTAATAAGGCTCATGTTCAAACAGTGAATGCAACAGCACAAACTGCTTTAGCTAAAAATGCTGGTCCTCTTTTTTAAAGAAGATTAGTATTGCTTTAAAAATACCCCTTAATTGGGGTATTTTTTTGTCTGAAATAAATTAACATTTAAATAAAATTGATGGATAATTAATTTTTTTAAATTAATATTAAGCAATATTTAATATGTCAGATATAGATTTTTGTCACCTACACTGTCAGAGTGAATTTTCAGTCGAAAATTCTTTAGTGCGTATTCCAAAATTAATCGATAAGGCGGTTAAATTGGGTATGAATAGTATTGCACTAACAGATGAAGTAAATTTATATGCAGCTGTTAAGTTTTACCAAAAGGCAACTACTGCAAATATTAAGCCAATTTTTGGATCCCGTATCAATGTTCGTGATGCAGAAGGCGAATTTTATTCGGTGTTGTTATTGTGTCAAAATCACCAAGGGTTTCTAAATCTTTCGGAATTAATTTCTCTAGCTTATATGCAAGGCCAGTCTATTGAGGGGGCAAGTATTAGTGAAGGTCAGCTCAGTGAGCATCATCAGGGTTTATTATTAATTTCTACACCAATTTATAGCGATGTAGCAAAATGTTTATTGTCAAATCAACTGCTTGACGCTAAACAAAAAGCACAGCAATGGCAGTCAATTTTTGCTGATCGTTATTATCTAGCTGTACAACGCACTTCTAGAGAATTTGACGAACGTCATTTACATCTCTGTATAAATTTGGCGCTTGAACTTGATATTGCTGTGGTCGCTACTAATGATGTCCAGTTTCTCTCTCAAGAGGATTTTGATGCTCATGAAGCGCGTATTTGTATCTCTCAAGGTGGTTTGTTAGATGATACCCGTCGCATCCGACATTATTCTGATCAGCAATATTTAAAATCTGCAGATCAAATGTATGAGCTATTTTCCGATTTACCTGAAATTTTACAAAATACGGTAGCTGTTTCGCAGCGTTGTAATGTGCATTTTGAATTACATAAAAAAAATTATTTACCTGATTTTCCAATTCCCGACGATTTAAGTATTGCCGAATTTTTTACTTTTGAATCTGAACAAGGCTTAGAGTCACGTCTAAAAAATGTAGAAGTAAATCGAGCAGAATACGATGCTCGATTAAAGTTCGAGCTTGATGTGATTATTCAAATGGATTTTCCAGGTTATTTTTTAATCGTAGCGGATTTTATTAGATGGTCACGTGATAATGATATTCCAGTTGGCCCTGGGCGTGGTTCAGGTGCTGGTTCATTAGTTGCCTATGTATTGGGTATTACCAATGTGGATCCCATTAAACATGAATTACTATTTGAGAGATTCTTAAACCCTGAACGTGTTTCGATGCCAGATTTTGATATTGACTTCTGTACTGATAGACGTGATGAAGTGATTGATTATGTGGCTAAAAAATATGGCCGTGAAAAAGTTTCACAAATTATCACTTACGGTACCATGGCGGCAAAAGGTGTTGTACGAGATGTTGGTCGTGTCTTAGGTCATCCTTATGGTTTTAGTGATAAGATTTCCAAACTGATTCCTAATGATTTGAAAATGACCTTGGACAAAGCCTTGCAGCCAGAATCTGAGGGAGGCTCTGATGATTTATTGGCGCGCTATGATTCAGAAGAGGCAGTTACTGATTTAATTAACTTATCTAAAAAGCTTGAAGGTGTTGTTCGCAACGTGGGAACGCACGCCGGTGGTGTTGTAATCGCTCCGAGTAAGATTAGCGACTTTTGTCCTGTTTACAAAGGCTCTGGTGTAGATGATGGCGTTGTTTCACAATTTGATAAAGATGATGTTGAAGCGGTCGGCTTAGTTAAGTTTGATTTTTTAGGGTTGTCAAATTTAACAGTTATTCAGAAAGCCATCAAAATGATTGAAGCTAAGGGTCTACGATCTGACAAGATTGATTTAGACACCTTGCCGCTAGATGATGAAAAAGTCTATGAATTATTGCAACGCTGTGATACAACAGGAATATTTCAACTGGAATCTGATGGCATGCGTAGCTATCTTAAGAAATTGCAAGCAGATAGTTTTGAAGATATAGTGGCAATGCTGGCGCTTTATCGTCCAGGCCCATTAGATGCAGGAATGGTAGATGACTATATTAATGTGAAGCATGGAGCGCAAGTTAAATATCCCCATCCTATGCTCCAAGAAATCCTTGAACCAACCAATGGCGTATTTCTATATCAAGAGCAGGTGATGAAATCAGCCCAGGTGATGGCTGGTTATTCCCTGGGTGGTGCTGATTTATTGCGTCGTGCAATGGGTAAGAAGAAAGTCGAGGAGATGGATCGTCAACGTAGTGTCTTTGTCGAGGGTGCTGCTAAAAATAATATTGATGAGAAAAAAGCTAATGAAATTTTCGATCTGATTGATAAGTTTTCTGGTTATGGATTTAACAAATCACACTCAGTGGCTTATGCCTATGTGTCATATCATACTGCTTGGTTAAAGTCCCATTATCCTGCACCGTTTATGGCGGCAGTTTTGTCCGGAATGATGGATGATACGGATCGAGTTTCTTTTACAGTGGGGGAAATTCGTCAAATGGGGCTGCAAGTCAATGGCCCAAATGTTTGTTTGTCTGATTATCAATTTAGTATTGCTGATGACAGAACGGTTATTTATGGCCTAGGCGCTGTCAAGGGTGTTGGTGAGGCTTTAGTTGAAAGAGTAATGTTAGAGCGTGAAGAGAATGGCGTCTATAAAGACTTGTTTGATTTTTGTTTTAGAATCCAAAAACGTTATTTGAATAGGCGCGCACTTGAAGCGTTAATTTATAGTGGTGCATTTGATGTATTTGGCGTCGATAGAGCTAGTTTAATTAAAACTTACCCTATGGCTGTGAAACAGGCAGAACAGCGCCAAAATGACAATTCTAGTGGCCAGAGTGGTTTATTTTCTAGTGTTGAAGAACATACAGAGTATGAAGCTAATTATTTGCCTGCTCCTGAGTTGTCATTTCGACAGAGACTACAATTTGAAAAAATGGTAATGGGTTATTATTTTTACGATCATCCTACTGATGAGTATAAATCTGATGCAAAGCACATTAGCGCTACATTACCTTCTCAAATTAAATTCAGAAACAATAAGGAAGTTCGTGTTTTGGCTTTAATATCAGAATTGCGTTATCGCCCCACGCGAAAAGGCGGTCAAATTGCTATTGTTGCTGTTGAAGATGGCAATATATCATTAAATGCTGTTGTATTTTCTAAAGCATTGGGTGCAGTAAGTGATAAGCTTATTGTAGATGATGTGGTTATTATTTCTGGAAAAATTCAACGCGATGATTATCGTGATGGTTGGCAGATTATTGTGGATAACATTGAAAATATTGATGAAGTTAAAATGAATTATGCTAAAGGTTTTGAGATCAGACTCGATGATCGACAGCAATCCGTTTTTTCTAAGCTTAATCAGCTTTTAAAAGAGCACAAAGGCTCTTGTCCAGTAAAGATTTCATACCATACAAATCGATTAAGAGGTAGTATCCCTTTAAGTAGTGAATTAAAGGTTAATCCTGACCAGGTACTGGTTGAAGCGGTTAATTCATTGACTCAAACCCAATCTAGTAAGATTCATTACCATTGATTAAAATTTATTTACATTCACGCCAATAATAGCGTTTGAATGTTTGTCGAAAGCGTTCAATAGTCATTTGATCGCTAAATTTAATATCAATCTGCCCGGCACAACTAGTCTTTAATATGTTAATTTTGTGTTGTTGATATCGGTTTGTTACTATTTTAGCAGGATGGTTAAATCGATTTTTATAGCCACTTGAAATGACAACCCATTTAGGTGATACTACGGATAAAAATTGATCGCTTGAAGAGGTTTTACTGCCATGATGTGGGCTGATTAGCACATCAGATTTTAGCTTATCCCCCCAAGTTTTGATTAAGTGTAATTCGGCCTGTTTTTCAATGTCACCTGTTAGCATGATAGAATGACTATCATTAGATATTCTTAAAACGCAAGAGGCATTGTTGCCTGTAAATTGATGCGAAAAATTAAGCATTTTAAAGCTAACGCCATCCCATTGCCAAGATGGATAAGCGCTACATTGTTCAGCATCTTGTGAAATTTTCTCAGGTATTGAAGTTAAAACTTTACTGATTGCTGTATTTTCCAAAAGACTATTTAGCCCTCCAATATGATCATTATCCCCATGTGAAATAATCGTAATATCAATAAGATTAATTTGGTTTGATTGTAAATAGGGCAATATAACTGCATCACCCATATTAAACCCAGATCGATAGCGCGCTCCAGTGTCAAAAATCAAAGTATGATTTTGTGTGCGAACAACATGGGACAGTCCTTGTCCTACATCTAGCGTTGTTATATTGACTTCACCATGCTTTAACTTTTCAATGGGCTGAAGCCATACAATGGCCAATAAAACTAAGGCAATTTTTCTGAGTTTGAGCGCACTAGGTAATACAATAAAAATAATTCCTGCAGTCAGTGCAAATAAGCTGAAGTTGGATACAGGCGTGTAGTGCCATTGATTG
The DNA here is from genome assembly GCF_029243085.1 of Candidatus Thioglobus sp. Taxonomy (GTDB): domain Bacteria; phylum Pseudomonadota; class Gammaproteobacteria; order PS1; family Pseudothioglobaceae; genus Thioglobus_A. The sequence continues at coordinate 5,769 of NZ_JAQWSS010000104.1, forward strand.
AATTCTAATAGTTGTATCTGTTTAAGAAAAAATGAAAGATAGATTAGAGATTGATTGGCTATTGAAAATAGTAACTCACTTAAAGACTGCAAGTGTAAATAGCTAAATAAAGCGCCTAGCAATGAGAAAGGAGTGGTTATAAAGCTAAATACTGGAATAGCAACTAGATTGGCAATCGGAGAAAAAATTGAGCCAATTGAAAAGAACCCGGCAATCAAGGGTAAGGTGGCAACACTGATTAACAGCTGAATATAAATTAAGCGAAACAGCCAGTGTTTATCTTTGTGTTGTCCAATACCATAAATAATAATTGCAACTACATAAAAAGACAGCCAAAAACCCGCACTAAAAACACTCAGCGGGTTGGAGATTAGAACTAGTAATAGCGCACCACCATATAATTGCCATGTATTGTGATGGCGACGCAAAATAATTGACACAAATACCACTCCTGCCATAATAAAAGCTCTTTGTGTTGGGATAGGAAAACCAGCTATTAATGCATATATAAATGCTCCTAATAGACCTAAATATGCACCAAAAATTGATGCAGGTAGTTTGAGAGTGCAGATAGTGCACCGTCTCCAAAAAAAACTAAATAATAAGAAAATAAATCCTGAAATTAAGCCTATATGTAGTCCAGAGATAACACTCAGGTGTGTTGTATTGGTATCTTTGAATAGTTGCCAATGGCTATCTTTGATCAGAGATCTATCGCCTATGATCAAAGCATTAATCACACCTATGAAGTCTAAATGAGAAAAAGAATCTGTCAGTTTTTTTTGAATATTTTGGCGAACAGTATTTATTAATACAGAAGAGTTTGCTGTTATAAGTTGATTAACATTACTACGCTTCACATATCCTGTTGCATCGAATTGTTTATAAAACAACCAGCGCTCATAGTCAAATCCACCAGTGTTCTGATAACTATTGTTATGTTTAATTTTTACAAGTAATTTCCATTGATCTCCACTTTGGAGTTTCAACTGATTATGCCCATACCATGACAGCTTAAGCTTACCTTTGAAAGGCTTGGATACATCAAAAATAAATTGTGTTTTATTGTGTTTGACTTGAGGAAGTTCTTGAATGGTTCCAATAATACCAATAGGTGTATTAAAGAATTGTTCATCTATATCAGCCTTTAAAACATGAGTGGAAAATAACCCCATCCAGCTAAATCCAGCTGTAAAAAATATTAAACTAAAAGCAATCAATTTATGACGACTAAAAGTAGCCAAAATACCCATTAATATTGCAATAAATAGAATTAGTTCGCCCGTTGATAGTGATATAGTATTTTTGACTGAAAATACCATAATTCCTAGTAAAAAATTAAGGGAAAAAATAAACATATTTAGGGCTTAGTAATTTAAAAATTCCATCGTTTATAAAATTGAAAATAATGATTGTCTAATATATCGTGAAACCCTTGATTTAATGCGTGAAACACGGTTAGTTTTCCTCCAAAGTGTTTTTGCAAGTATTTATGAGTGTTTTCTAATATTATAGTTTTATATTAAAAATCGTAACTAATTGATTTTAAATTAAAAATTATAACTGATTAGTTTTTATTCAAAACCATAAAGAATAGCAATACATCAACGTTTTAAGTACTTTTTAAAGAGATATTAACAGAGTTATCCACAGTTTTGTGAGTAACTCTAACAGGTGTTGATTTGACGCTGTTTTACGGCGTTTATAAGAACTCTTTAATGAAGATTTTTAGAATTTTTTCAGCCACGTTTGTTTTACTGTTTTTAGCGATATTTTCTTGTAGATTTTGGCTGATAAAAACAACTTGGTTTTCGTCTTTATTGAACCCAATTTCGGTATTTGAAACATCATTTAAAATAATCGCGTCACAACCCTTGTTTTTTAGCTTATTTTTAGCATTTTCAAGGGTGTTTTGTGTCTCGGCAGCAAAGCCGATGCTAAGAGGTTTGTTATCAAGTTTACATACTTCCGATAAAATGTCTTTATTGGGCGTTAGTTCGAGAATTAGATTGTTTCCAGATTTTTTTATTTTTTGTTTACTTGGATTTTTAACCCCATAATCGCTGACAGCTGCAACAGCAATAAAAATCTCTTGTTGATCAATCACATCCATAACAGATGCATGCATTTCTATAGCGCTTTTTGCATGAATATTGATCGCCTTAACATTTAAATTGACGTCAATATTTCCATAGACACAAGTGACCCTTGCCCCCATCTGTACGCAACTATCAACTAATGCCATACCCATTTTTCCGCTTGAATGGTTAGAAATGAATCTTACAGGGTCAATAGCTTCTACGGTAGCACCTAGAGTAACTAAAACATTTTTGCCGCTTAATTGCGTACTTTCGAATTGCTTAGCCACATAATTAGCAATATCAGTTGAATCAGGCAATCTACCTACGCCAATATCGCCACAGGCCTGCAAACCTGAGTCTGGTTGAATTATGTTTATTTGGCGTGTATTTAAGTGTTTTAAATTTTCTTGTACGGCGCTAGAATTAAACATCTGTTGGTTCATGGCGGGCGCTAATATTAGTTTTGCTTTGCTAGCGAGAACAACACTGGTTAATAAATCGCTAGCTTTTCCAGTGGCAATCTTGGCAATTGTATTGGCACTTGCAGGGGCAATTAAAATTAAATCAGCCCATTTGGCCAATTCAATGTGCCCCATTGATAATTCCGCTTCTTTATCCCATATGTTACTATGAACTTTGTTTTTGGAAATGGATTGAAGTGATAATTCAGTAATAAAATTAGCACCGCCACTAGTTAATATGACTCGAACCTCAGCACCAAAATCTTGTAGACGTCTAACAATATCAGGAGATTTATACGCTGAAATGGAGCCACAGACTCCAAGCAATATGCGTTTATTAGTGAGAGAACTCATGACTTGAAGGAAGCTGTAATGCGTATATCATTTCCAACCATACGTAGATCGTTAATATTAAGATTAATTTTATCTGATAAATTGTCAATAGGTAATAATGCCATAGAATTCGCCTTGCTACCCATTAGTATTGGCGCAGTATAAATTATAAATTCATCAATAAGCTGTTGTTCAATCATGGCACCAACCAAGCCTGGACCAGCTTCAAGTAAAACTGTATTAATTCCCTGCTCACTTAGTTGTAGTAATACGTCATTAAGCTCAATCTTACCAGAGTCAGTTAGTTGTGTATTGTGTGTATTGAAAACTTGAGTTGGTGCATTTGCTGAAAAAATATTGAGCGATTTATCAGTAATCTGATGTTTACTATCAACAACAACACGAAGGGGTGTATTGCTGGATCCTTCAAGGCGCACAGTCAGTGAAGGATTGTCGGCAAGTATTGTGCCAGAGCCAGTCATTATGGCTTGATTGATGTTTCTGAGTTTTTGTACGTCATTTCTAGCACTGTCACCTGTGATCCATTTGCTCTGCCCTGTGAGCATAGAGGTTTTGCCATCAAGGCTCATGCCAATTTTACAAGTGACAAAAGGCCGTTTAGATTTCATGCGTTTGATAAACCCTCGATTAAGAGTAATAGCCTGATCTTCAAGTAGACCAACTGAAACATCAATGCCAGCAGCCCTTAACATGGATACACCTTGACCGCTAACTAAAGGATTTGGATCAAGAGTAGCGATAATTACTTTTTTAGCGCCAGAATTAATGATTGCTTGGGCGCATGGTGGGGTCTTACCATGATGAGAGCAAGGCTCCAGAGTAACATATAACGTTGCTCCAATGGCTTGATGATCAATCTGATTTAGTGCATTGATTTCAGCATGCGCCTCACCAAAGATTTGATGATAACCGCTGGCTATAATTCTACCCTCTTTTTCAATCACGCAACCTACCATGGGATTGCCTGCAACACCATGTATTCCTTGGTGTGCAAGCTTAAGTGCCAAGCCCATGTTTTGCGTGTCATTTATTGAAAAAGTTGTCACAATATTTCAGATATAATTGTCAAATTAATTAATCATATTTTACCTAGGAGAATCTACATGGATGAACAGAAAAAACAAGCGCTTAAAGCGGCTTTATCGCAGATTGACAAGCAGTTTGGCAAGGGTTCAGTTATGTTTTTGGGTGATGATGAAGCTCAAGTTGATATTGAGGCGGTATCTACAGGTAGTTTAAGTTTAGATGTTGCACTCGGTATTGGCGGTTTGCCAAGAGGGCGCGTAATTGAAATTTACGGTCCAGAATCTTCAGGAAAAACGACTCTTACACTACATGTTATTGCTGAAATGCAAAAATTAGGTGGAACAGCGGCGTTCATCGATGCTGAGCATGCGCTGGATCCTCAGTATGCAAAGCGTCTAGGAGTTGATACTGACGAATTATTGATTTCGCAACCAGATACTGGTGAGCAAGCTTTAGAAATTACAGATATGCTAGTGCGTTCAGGAGGTGTAGATATTGTTGTTGTTGATTCTGTTGCAGCGTTAACACCTAAGGCTGAAATTGAAGGTGAAATGGGTGCTTCGCATATGGGCTTGCAGGCTCGTTTAATGTCTCAAGCACTGAGAAAGCTTACATCCAATATCAAGAAGACCAATACTATGGTTATTTTTATTAATCAGTTGCGTATGAAAATTGGTGTCATGTTCGGCAATCCAGAGACCACTACAGGTGGTAATGCTTTGAAATTTTATGCTTCTGTTCGTCTTGAAATTCGTCGTACTGGTGCCATTAAAAAAGGTGATGAAATTCTCGGTAATGAGACGCGCGTTAAAGTATTAAAAAATAAAGTGGCGCCACCATTTAAACAAGCTGAGTTTCAAATTCTATACAATCAGGGGATTTCCCTTGAGAGTGAAATTATTGATTTAGGTGTGAAGCACGGTTTTGTCGAAAAAGCAGGCGCTTGGTATAGTGTGGAAGGTGAGAGAATTGGCCAGGGCAAAGATAATGCACGTGATTATTTAAAGGAGCATCAAGAATTACGTCAAAGTGTAGAATCAAAAATTCGTGAAAAATTAATGAGTAGTGGTGACGAAAGCAAGTAAAGAAACTTGTTATGCTAGTGCTATGCGCATGTTGGTTAGACGTGAACACTCGGCGCTTGAATTAACACAAAAGCTCAGCGCTAAGGAATTTGAACAAATCGAGATCGAGAGAGTTTTGGCTGCTTTAATTAAGCAAAACTATCAAAGCGATGAACGATTTGCATCTGAGTTTGCACAGATGCGTTTTAATCAAGGCAAAGGTCCGGTCAAAATTGGTGTTGATCTAAAGCAACGTGGTATCGATCAATTTGATTTATCTGAATTTGATTTTTACCTATTGGCACAAACCATACGTGAGAACAAGTTTGGCAAAGAAGTGCCAAGTGATTACAAACAAAAAGCTAAACAACAACGCTTCTTACAATCAAGAGGATTTAATTTTGAGCATATCAACAATGCATTTAAAGCAGAATAAATTGCTTTCAATGAGATCACCACTCTACATCAAGTACCCTAACGGTGAGGCTAGGGTGATTGAAAATATATTTGAACATCCTGAAGGTGTTCTGTATTTTGAACTGTTTTGGGAAAAAGATCCTGTCTATAGTATTCATCTGATCAAGGGTGAAATTACTGGCGACGGTCCTTGGAAAGTTGGAGATTGCTCATTTCATATCTTGGGGTGTAATCACACTCATCCACAGATGTGTGAAATTCATTCTTTTTGGCAGCAAGAATTATTGCAAAAACCAGATCAATTTCGTAGTAATGAGGTGCTAGAGATTGCATTACAAAAAGGAGCGATTGTTCCTAAAGATCATCCAATGAACAATGCACGGTACTAATAAACCAACCCAAGCCTACGATTTCAAAACCC
>NZ_JAQWSS010000034.1 GCF_029243085.1 Candidatus Thioglobus sp.
TGCGAGTTGACCATAGATTTTTTGCTTTATATTTATGGTTAACTTTTGTTACGCTTGACGGGATGAATGCCATAGTTTCATGACCAGTTGCTAGTGTTGTACCGTACCAGTAACCCCAGTAACTTGCACGTGGGTCACTTAATCCTGCTGAAATCCATGAACGATCAATCACTTTAACCTTGTTGCCACCTTTGAAGTATTCAGTACGGTAGTCAGCAAATGTTTTGGCATCGATGTAGCTTACGCGGTTGTCGTACCACCAGTTTGCATCGTTAGCGGTTGATTTAAGTTTGTAAACTTCCTTGCCGTCAGTAGAACAATCAGCAACAATATTAGCTTTTTGAGTGTACTTGTTACGCTTAACATCTTTCATCACACCTAAACAGCCTGCGAAAGTTGCCTTGCCTAATAGCTCATGTGACTCATGCTTTGGCTTACGTAATGTTACGTCACCAAAGGTGAAGTCAGAACCACCCCATGAATCGTCACGTGCAGGCTCGGCAAAACGACGCACTTTACGAATAGATGGAATGAAGATTTCGTATGATTGTGACTTTGCTTGATCAGTAAAGTCTGTAATCAGCATGCCGGTACCTTTTAATTTACCTGAACGGAAAATCGCTAAATCCTGAGCGTTAACGCCTTTAGCTTTAGGTGCGTTGTTTAAGTAACGCTCTAAAGTCAAAGTTAATGGGTTTGAGCCCTTAGCACGAAGAATTAGTGCGGTAACGTCTTTACCTTTTTTACCAATACCGTAATTGTCAAAACTATAAAAGTGGTTTACAAAGTAGTTTTGCGCTGCTAATTCATTAGCAGTAACACTGCCTGATGTATAAGCAAGATCTTTTGATACTGTTGCAGTGGCTACTGATACAGCTAGACTGGCTGCAACTGCAACCGATAAAGTGGTTAACTTCATACTCTCCCCAAAAATAATTAATCAAGTTCAAAATATACCTTAAAAATAAATATATTGTAAAGATGTTTTTTTTGCTATTTATACCAATAATTGTTTTTTTTTGCAAAAACAATATTTTAGATATATTTAAAAAAGCGGTAAAATATTGGTATTCAATATCGATTCTTGGGGAGTCATGGAATTTAATTTATTTACTTTAGTATTTTTAGTAGCAACACTTAGCTATGTTATTACCCTATTATGGCTTAATATTCGCCAAGATAAGGCGGTGGCTAAATCATTTAGTGCGGTGCCTGCTGAGTTTAGTGAGAAGATCACCCTAGAGCAGCACCAGAAAGCCGGCGAATATACCCAAGCCAAATTACTGGTTAACCATTTTGAAATTATCTTTTCAACGGTTGTTTTACTGATTTGGACACTCGGTGGTGGCTTAAGTTGGCTTGACGGGCTATGGCAAACATTAACAGATGACAGTTTATATCTCGGTGTTGGCTTTATTCTCAGCTTGATGATTATTGGCAGTATTATTGATTTACCCTTTAGTATTTATCGCACCTTTGTGCTTGAGCAGAAGTTTGGTTTTAATAAAATGACCATAGGCACTTTTATTGGTGATATGTTTAAGGGCTTATTACTAATGCTAATTATTGGTCTGCCACTTATTTATGCCATTTTATATTTAATGGGTGCCATGGGTGAATTCTGGTGGGCTTATGTCTGGCTGGTGCTAACTGGCTTTTCATTACTAATGTTTTGGCTGTATCCAACCTACATCGCCCCAATTTTTAACAAATTTAAAGCATTGGATAATCTTGCACTGAAAGCTAAGATTGACAACTTACTCATTCGCACTGGGTTTAAAAGTGATGGTGTATTTGTAATGGACGGCTCTAAACGCTCGTCACACGGTAACGCTTACTTTACTGGCATTGGCAAAAACAAGCGCATTGTGTTTTTTGACACCTTATTAGAAGGCATGGAAGATCAAGAGGTTGAGGCAATTCTTGCTCACGAATTAGGGCATTTCCATCATAAACATATTCGCAAACACATGATCACTTCATTTACCATCTCGCTATTTGGTTTGGCCTTATTGGGCTACTTAATCAATCAGCCGTGGTTTTTCCACGGGCTAGGGGTTGAGACTATGAGCAACCATACTGCGTTAATTTTATTCACACTGGTTATGCCAGTATTTAGTTTTTTTATTGCACCCATTAGCAATGCCTTATCACGCAAACATGAGTTTGAGGCAGATGCCTTTGCCGCTAAACACACCAATGCTGATGATTTAGTTTCAAGTTTGGTTAAGCTCTATCGTGATAATGCTTCAACGCTAACACCAGACAGATTGTATTCAGCCTTTCATGATTCGCACCCAAGTGCTAGTATTCGTATTAATCACCTGAAAGCCAGTGGTCATTAAGGCGCTATTCTTTTTACTATCAACAGCCAGCATGGCTGCGCCAAATTTGGCTGATGGCAAACTACTATATGATGAAAGCTGTGCTAAATGCCACCACACACCGTATCAAAGTTTAGGCTGGAATGAAATGACTAGCAAAATAGAAGTAAGCCATATGGTATCAGCTTGTAGCGATCATTTTCAACTGGATTGGAATGCGCAAGATATCGAAGATACTACTGAATTTTTAAATACTGAGTTTTTCTTTTTGGAAAAATAAGCGGTATACTTTACTACAAAGAATAACGGAGAATATAATGAAAATACCTTTACTAGCTGCAACATTACTTATTAGCAACTTTGCAATTGCCAATGAAGAAGGCAAAGAATTGCACGAAGAATCTTGTGTTGAGTGCCATATGGTTACACATGATGATGCCTTCTACACACGTGATAGCTCCAAGATGGCCACATTGTCTGATTTAAGTCGCCAGGTAAGCATGTGTACTTCAAACTTTAATCTTGGCTGGTTCCCAGATGAGGAAAAAGCGGTGCTAGATTACTTAAATAATAAGTATTACAAATTTTAGGAATAATTGAGCCTAACACGGCGCCAAAAATGGCGCATCGAAAAAATTCAAACCGAGCGAATTGCTAGAGCTAATCGCGCTGCGGACGATCAGGACGAACTAGAGATAGACACCAGCCATGCACAAACTGGCTTGGTGATCACTCGCTATGGCCAGCGTCTATTAGTTGAGAGTGAGTCTGGCGAGTTATTCCAATGTACAGGCCGGCGCAATATAGAGCTTTCTGTTGCGGGCGATCAGGTGGTTTTTC
>NZ_JAQWSS010000046.1 GCF_029243085.1 Candidatus Thioglobus sp.
TCTCTTTAAGAAGGTAAAGATAATTTTATTAAATATGCTAACTTGTGTAAACGCTATGGTGCGGCAATTATTGTCATGGCTTTTGATGAAGTTGGCCAAGCGGACACTCAAGAACGCAAAATTGAAATTTGTACTGAAGCCTATAACATTTTAGTAGACGAAGTCAACTTTCCGCCTGAAGACATTATTTTTGATCCGAATATATTTGCAGTAGCAACTGGTATTGAAGAGCACAACAACTACGGTGTAGATTTTGTTGAAGCTACCCGTGAAATTACTAAGAACTTACCTTTTGCAAAAATATCGGGTGGTGTATCAAATGTTTCCTTCTCTTTCAGAGGTAACAATCCAGTGCGTGAAGCAATTCACTCAGTATTCTTATACCATGCAGTAAAAGCTGGCATGACCATGGGTATTGTAAATGCAGGCCAGCTAGTGGTTTATGACGATATTGATCCAGAGTTGAAAAAAGCGGTAGAAGATGTCGTGCTTAATAGCGATGAAGAAGCTGGTGAGCGTTTAGTTGATCTTGCACCAAAATTTTCAGGCACTGGCGAAGCCCAAGAGAATAAAAGAGATTTGGAATGGCGTACTTGGTCAGTTGAAAAACGCTTAGAGCACTCTCTAGTGAAAGGCATCACCGAGTTTATCGATGAAGATACTCAAGAAGCCCTGGACAAACTTGGACGCCCTATTCTCGTCATTGAAGGTCCGTTAATGGACGGAATGAATGTTGTTGGTGATTTATTTGGCGACGGTAAGATGTTTTTACCGCAAGTGGTTAAATCTGCTCGAGTAATGAAAAAATCAGTTGCTTATTTAGATCCGTTCTTGGAAGCTGAAAAGCAAGACTGTGGCGCTAGGACTCAGGGCAAAATCTTAATGGCCACTGTTAAAGGTGACGTGCACGACATCGGTAAAAATATTGTTGGCGTGGTACTGTCTTGTAACAACTACGAGATTATTGATCTTGGCGTGATGGTGCCTGCTGAAACCATCCTTGAGACTGCCATCAAAGAGAATGTTGATATTATCGGCCTCTCAGGCCTAATTACACCGTCACTTGATGAAATGGTATTTGTCGCCAAAGAGATGACACGCCGAGGCTTTGAGCTGCCACTACTTATTGGTGGCGCTACAACCTCAATTGCACATACAGCAGTAAAAATTGAACCGCAATATGACAAAGGTGTGTTCTATGTTAAAGATGCCTCTAAAGCAGTTGGTGTTGCTACTTCACTATTGTCTAATGAGCTAAAACCAGCCTTGGTAGAAAACACCAAAGAAGAGTACGAAAAAGTGCGAGTAAGACGTGCAAGCAAAGGCAAAACAAAACTTTTAAGTCTTGAAGCGGCTAGAAATAATAAACCTAAACTCAAATTTGATCAAATCACCACACCAAAAAAACTGGGTATTCACGTATTTGAAGACTACGATCTAAATGAAATTTTTAGATTCATTGACTGGGTCCCATTTTTCCGAACTTGGGAGCTCGCTGGCAAGTTCCCTGATATTCTCACTGATAAAGTGGTGGGTGAATCTGCATCAGCACTGTTTAAAGATGCAAAAGCCATGTTTCAAAAGGTAATTGATGAGAAGTTACTTCAGGCCAATGCAGTAGTAGGCATCTTTCCAGCTAATAGCGTCAATGAAGATATTGAGTTAACTGATGAGCACGGCAAGCCATTAATGACGCTCAATCAGCTACGTCAACAGCTCGATAAAAAAGGTAATACACCAAACTATTGTCTGAGTGATTTTATCGCCCCTAAAGACAGTGGCGTGCAAGATTATATGGGTGCCTTTGCAGTAACAGCCGGCATTAACATTGATCCTTTAGTGGCAGCTTATGAGGCTGATCACGATGATTACAACTCAATCATGATTAAAGCGGTGGCCGATCGTTTTGCTGAAGCCTTTGCTGAGATGATGCATTACAAATTCCGTACTGAGCTATGGGGCTATAGTGATGAAGACTTTAATAATGATGAATTCATTGAAGAGAAATATCGTGGCATTCGCCCGGCACCTGGTTATCCTGCTTGTCCAGAGCACAGTGAAAAAGAAAAGATATGGGCATTGCTTGATGTAGAAAAAAACACAGGCATGACGCTTACTAGCTCATATGCAATGCTGCCAACAGCATCAGTTAGTGGCTGGTACTTTGCCCACCCGGAATCAAGATACTTTGGTGTTGCAAAAATCAATCAACAGCAGTTGAAAGATTATGCAAGTAGAAAAGGTGTTTCAATAGAACAGGCAGAAAGATTACTTTCTTCTAATTTCGATTAATCATTGGATTTTTGCTACAATGGCATCGCTATTGGTTAGTATTAATCTGATGCATGTATGCACTCGATCAAACGTTCTACTTGGCGTGTGCAACAGCCATTTCCACCAGTAGCAAAAGTTTGCTCTCTAACCTTCATGACTGTAGTTGCGCCATTAGCAATGGCATTAATAACATCCATTTTCTTAACTTCATTGCAGACGCACAGATTGCGTTTTAGATTTTGCTTAAGAACCTCTGGAAGTTTATCCAAAGGATTAGGAACAATATTAGGCGTTAACTTCAATGCTACGCAACTCTTTGGCTAATTGATCTAATGAGGCGTTAATAAGTTTAAAAGCGCCCTCGGCGCCATATAGCTTAGTAAGCTCAAGTGCTTCATTAATAACGACTTTATAGGGAACTTCAATGCTATTTTGCAATTCGTAGGCACCCAGATAAAGAATGGCATGCTCAACAGAGCCTAACTCATCTGTTTCTCTAGAAATAGTTGGCGCAATTAACTCATCAAGTGACGTTCTATTTTTTAAGATATTGATAAATAAATTCGAAAAGAATGCTTTAGAAATCTTACCTTCTTTTTGATTTAAAAATTGTTGCTCAATTTGTAATACCTCACCACCTGAAACTAGGTACTGGTACACTGCCTGAACAACACGCTCGCGAGAGCGTTGCTTTGGTGTTTTAAATGCCATAGTTTAAAATGTTTGGTTATCGGCTTGCTTCATTAAATAAAGCATTTCAATCATAGCCATAGTAGCTTCTTCGCCTTTGTTACCTTTGTAGCCACCCGCGCGACCAACAGTTTGATCCATATTTAGTGTGGTAAGTACACCAAAAGTAGTAGGGATTTCATACTGGTAAGACACCTCTGCAATGCCTTTAGAGCACTCGTTGCAAACATACACGTCATGTGGAGTTTCGCCTTTGATTACTGCACCCAAAGTTACAATGCCGTCGTATAAATTTTTACCACCATCTTGCTGTGCAGCAAGACGCTTAGCCAATAATGGAATCTCAAATGCACCTGGTGCATAAAATACGTTAACATTGTTTTTATCGATGCCGTATTTATCTAACGTTTCTTCTGCTGCAGCTAGTAATTTATCACCAATATCTTGGTAAAAGTAACCAACAATAATGGCAACTTTACTATCTTGTAAAAAGTCACTGTTTGCATTTTTATCAAATTGAAATTTCATTAGGATCCTTTATTTTTTCATTGCTACATATTCGCTGACTTCTAAACCAAAGCCTTTTAAACCATGTAATTTTCTTGGAGAACCAAGAATTCTCATTTTTTTAACGCCCAAGTCAGATAGGATTTGCGCACCAACGCCATAAGTTTTAATATCATTACCACCAGAATCGCGATTGGTATTGTCAATATTTTTCAGAATAGATTTGTCAGTTTGCTTTCTAAGCAATAAGAACACACCGCTATCAGATTTGGAGATATGCTTTAATGCATCATTCACATTAAAGCTGTTTGAATTTTCTTGCAAAACATCCTTAAGCGTATCTTCCATATGTACACGAACACACACATCTTTATCGCTCTTAATTTCACCCTTAACTAACGCTAAATGTGTCTCATTATAGATACTGTCTAAAAATGAAATTAATCTGAATGAACCGTGCTCGGTCTTAAATTCACGCTCATTAATACGTTCAATAGTTTTTTCATTCTCAATGCGGTAAGAAATTAAATCTTCAATTGTGCCCCACTTAATATTATGTTTTTCGGCAAAAATTTCAAGATCGTCACGACGCGCCATAGAGCCATCTTCGTTCAAAATTTCAACAATAACGGATGCGGGCTCAAAACCAGATAGACGCGCCAAATCACAACCCGCTTCAGTATGACCTGCACGAATTAATACACCGCCAGGCTGCGCCATTAGAGGAAAAATATGGCCCGGTTGTACAATATCGGCCGGTGTCGCATCTTTTGCCACCGCATCTAAAACAGTTTTGGCTCTATCTGCTGCTGAAATTCCAGTTGTTACTCCTTCTACTGCTTCAATCGACACAGTAAAGTTAGTACCATTAGCGTCATTATTTTGTGCCACCATGAGTGGTAAATTAAGCTGTTTACAACGCTCTTGAGTTAGTGTCAAACAGATCAAACCACGGCCATGTGTTGCCATAAAGTTAATATCTTCTTTAGTACAAGTGGCGGCAGGAATGATTAAGTCACCCTCATTCTCTCGATCTTCATCATCCATAAGAATGATCATTTTGCCTTGTTTGTAATCTTCTAAGATTTCTTCAGTTGTGGCTTTCATCATGATTGTTTACTCGTTAATAATTGTTCTAAATGGCGCGCAATAATATCAACCTCTAGATTGACTTGGCTATCCACTTGTAATTCACCTAAGGTTGTCGCTGTTAACGTATGAGGAACAATATTGAGATCAAAAATATTATCAACAATACTATTAACCGTCAAACTAACACCGTTAATACATACAGAGCCTTTTCTAGCAATGTATTTTACCAAATTATCAGGCGCACTAATCTTAAAACGTGTTGATTCTCCTTCATTATATCGTTCACTTACCTGGGCAATGCCATCGACATGCCCGCTGACTAAATGTCCGTCAATCCCTTGATTAAGTCTCAAGGCTTTTTCAAGGTTAACTTGACTACCTTGCCCTAACTGAGCAAAGATTGAACAATCTAGCGTTTCTTGAGAGACATCTGCTTTGAAAAAATCTTGGCCGATTTCAATTGCTGTAAGGCAAACACCATTAACAGCAATACTATCGCCAATAGCAACATCAGAGAAGTCTAAATCAGTTGTACTAAAACTAAATACAGCGCCTTTGTCATAGGCGACTTTAGTTTTGATTTGGCCAATGGCTTGAATAATACCTGTGAACATAGGAAATATTAGCTATATTAAAGAATGCTAATTTTACGCTATTTGCTACATTATCTCTTTGTTTTCAAAACAATAACAAAAACTAGCGCCTAGTAATACAATTAACCAGGCTAAATAAATCCATATCATTAAGAATAATAAAATTGATAGTGCACCATATATAAATTCGTAAACTGGAAAATATTGAACATAAACAAACATGGCATATTTGATCAACTCTAACAATAACGCCGCAATAACGCCTGCTTTAAGTGCATTCATGTACCTAACTTTTTCCAAAGGCACCACATAATACAAAATTGAAAAACCGATACTTGATAATATCAGTGGTGCAAAAATGGGCGTGTAATCAACCACTGGCAGCTGATTAAATACATCGGAGGCCACAACATACGAACTTAAAAATAGCGACGCACCTAGAAATATTGGACCTAAAAATAAAACAAATAAGTATGAAATTAAGCCTTGCATCCAATGACGATGATGTGCATCATGCCAAATTAGATTAATGCGTTTATCTATCTCATATAGCATCAGCATAACAGCGAAAAGCAAAAAACCGAAGCTAACACCTTTTAAAGATTGGGCTTGATTAATAAATTGCTGAATGTAATTGGTAGCCGCATCATAATTATGCGGTAGCACTTGATTAAATAAAAACTGCTCAAGATATTGCTGCAGTTCATAAAAATAAGGAGACAGTGAAAAAACACTTAAACCTAAAGCCAAACCAGGCACAACGGCAAATAAAGCACTAAATGACAATATTGAAGCTGAATCGAAACCTTGACGCTCGACAAATCTTTTCAATACTGCTGTAATCATAGGCTTATTTTTGTGATTTTAAGTAATCCTCATAGTTGCCAGAATAGTAATGCATGCCATCTTCTTTAAGCTCTACTACCTTGGTAGACAAAGAAGAGACAAACTCTCTATCGTGACTCACAAAGATAAGTGTACCCTCATAATTCTCTAATGCGAGGTTAAGTGCCTCGATTGATTCCATATCCAAGTGGTTGGTTGGCTCGTCCATCACTAAGACATTAGGCTGTTGGAGCATTAATCTACCAAACAACATTCTACCCTTCTCGCCACCAGACAATGATTTCACGCTTTTGATAATATCATCCTTACCAAACAACATCTTTCCTAAAACACCTCTCATGTCCTGTACATCTTGCTTGGTTTGCTTGTATTGCATCATCCAATCAAGCACTGTCATATCTTCTTCAAAATCAGCACTATGGTCTTGAGCATAGTAACCAATATTAATGTTTTCACTCCACTTAATCTTGCCTTTATCAGCCTCAAGTTCACCAACTAAAGTACGCAATAAAGTGGTTTTACCAATACCATTTTGACCAATAACCGCAACACGCTCACCAACCTCAAACAAAAACTCAATATTTTTAAGTACATGCAGATCGTCAAAGCTTTTATTAAGCCCTTCAACTTCCAAAACATTTCTGTGCAATCTGTTTTCTTGATTGAAAATAATATAAGGACTGACTCTTGAAGACGGCTTAATATCATCAAGCTCAATTTTTTCGAGTTGCTTTTGACGCGATGTAGCTTGCTTAGCTTTAGAGGCATTAGAAGAGAATCGAGAAACAAAATGCTTTAATTCTTTAATTTTAGCTTCTTTTTTGGCATTATCATTCTGCATTTTTTCTTGGATGGCTGTTGCAGCGATCATAAATTGATCGTAATTTCCTGGAAAGGTATTTAGCGCACCATAGTCAAGATCTGACATATGCGTACACACACCGTTTAAGAAGTGTCTATCGTGAGAGATAATCACCATAGTAGCTTTACGATCATTTAAAACATCTACCAGCCAACTAATAGAGTTGATATCCAAGTTGTTTGTTGGCTCATCCAATAATAAGATTTCAGGATTAGAAAATAATGCCTGGGCAAGCAAAATACGCAACTTCCAGCCCGGTGCAATCTCGCTCATTAGGCCGTAATGCTGCTCTTCAGGGATGTCTAAACCCAACAACAATTCACTGGCAGAAGATTCAGCCATATAGCCATCCATTTCGGCAAATTCCATTTCCAATTCGCCAACCTTAATACCATCTTCGTCACTCATTTCTGGCAAAGCGTAAATACGGTCTCTTTCTTTTTTGACTTCCCAAAGCTTTTCATGGCCCATGATTACCGTATCAACAACACGAAACTCTTCATAGGCAAATTGATCCTGACGCAAAATTCCAAGTCGCTCACCATCACTAATGCTAACTGTGCCGTTAGAAGGCTTTAACTCACCCGTTAAAATCTTCATAAAGGTTGATTTACCACAACCATTCGCACCAATTAAACCGTAGCGGTTGCCACCTTGGAACTTAGTAGAAATATCTTCAAATAAAGGT
Source organism: Candidatus Thioglobus sp. (assembly GCF_029243085.1). Lineage (GTDB taxonomy): Bacteria > Pseudomonadota > Gammaproteobacteria > PS1 > Pseudothioglobaceae > Thioglobus_A. Next base: position 7,553 of record NZ_JAQWSS010000046.1, read on the forward strand.
TTTTCACCAAATTGCATGGTAATATTAGCAGTAGAAATCATAAGTCAAGACTAGGTTTTTGAAAAACAACTATTATCCCATAATACCAATTGAAAACTAAGCCAAATATTGGATAGATTAGGATGTGTAAATGTTCTGTTGACGTATAAAATAATGGCTAAATTTAAAGAAAAATTGTAAATAAATGTTTGAAAAAACTGGCCAATTACCCGATAAAAATCTCACCATTGCTATTTTACTTTTACTGACTTTTGGCTGGATTATGTCATTTTCCGCCTCACTCGGTCATTTTGAGAATTACGGCTATTTCATTAGGCAAAGTTTTTTTATTTCACTTGGCTTAGTGCTGGCTTACACTTGTTTAAAAATCCCTTTATATTTTTATCAAAAACATGCCAAGGCATTTTTTATTTTTACCTTAGTTTGTTTGGCCTTGGTGTTCTTACCTGAACCTATAGGCAGAACCGTTAATGTCTCCACACGTTGGATTAACTTCGTAGTGTTTAAATTCCAACCCTCAGAAATGATGAAAATTGCCATGATTTTATACATGGCTGATTTTCTAATCCGCCATGAAAAAGATGTAAAAAAACCTTGGATGGGGCTTGTTAAAACCTTAATTATTATTTCTTCTGCGGCCATTTTGCTACTATTAGAAATGGATTTAGGCGCTACCATTCTTATTTCTTTAACCGCACTCATCATGCTTTTTGCTGCAGGCGTGTATTTAAAGCAATTAACTTACGTAGGTAGCGGACTAATCAGCCTTACTGGCACTTGGCTTTACATTGACGGCTTAAACGGTGGTGTGCGTTGGCAGAGAATGACAGAATTCTGGCAAATTGACCTATGGATGAATGAAAGTGAAAAAGTCTACCAAACTAAACAAGCCCTAATCGGTATTGCAAGGGGCGATTGGACAGGAGTTGGGCTAGGCAATGGTATTCAAAAATATTCAAAATTACCTGAGCCACATACTG
>NZ_JAQWSS010000052.1 GCF_029243085.1 Candidatus Thioglobus sp.
ATCAATAGCGCATCGCCAGTAAAAACTTTATCTTCTACAATATACGACATACAGCCATCAGTATGGCCTGGGGTTGATATGGCTTTAATACTATAACTACCAAATTCAAGACTCTCACCCTCTTTAATTAACACATCAGCACAAGCCACTGGATTCATTTCTCCAAGAACAATTTTTGCTTGATTAAATTTTTGTTTTAAAGGACATGAGCTAGTAATATGATCTGCATGTACGTGGGTTTCAATAATGTATTTAAGGTTCAAACCCAACTCTTCAATCAGGCCAATATCTCTTTGTTTGGTTTCACTCACTGCATCAATGATCACCGCTTCTTTGGTTTTGGAATCGGCCAATAGGTAAGTATAGGTTGAGCTTTCTTTTTCAAACAAAGGTCTAAAAATCAAACTCACGGCAATACCTTTTTAAAGGGCTTGACGATAACATTTGCATAAGCGCCAGATGCCATATAAGGGTCTGCATTTGCCCAAGCTTGCGCATCTTCTAATGAATCAAATTCAGCAACAACCAAAGAGCCAGTAAAACCTGCTTCACCAGGCTCGTTATTATCAATTGCAGGATGAGGTCCGGCAAGAATCAAGCGACCCTCGTCTTTCAAAATATTTAAACGCTCTACATGTGCCGGTCGCACCGACATTCTTTTTTCCAATGAATTCTCAACATCTTGAGAAATAACAGCATATAACATCAATAGGCTCCTATAGATCTAGCACATCTTGCATAGAGTATAACCCTGCAGATTTGTTTTCTAACCAGCTTGAAGCGCGCACTGCGCCATTCGCAAATGTCATTCTCGACGAAGCCTTATGAGTGATCTCAACTCGCTCACCTTCCATAAAGAAACTAACTGTATGCTCGCCCACAACATCCCCGCCACGAACCGTTGAAAATCCAATAGTTTGACGATCCCTTGGCTCTTCAATACCTTCACGACCATAAATTGCACACTCTTTCAGATCTCTACCCAGGGCATTTGCAACTACCTCGCCCATTTTTAAGGCGGTGCCAGAAGGGGCGTCCACCTTATGACGATGATGTGCTTCGACAATCTCAATATCAGCATCCTCACCAATAACTTTGGCCGCCATATCTAACAATTTAAGTGATAAATTAACACCCACACTCATATTAGGCGCAAAAACTACTGGTATTTCATTAGCAGCATTATTAATCGCCTGAAGACCAACGTCATCAAAACCTGTTGTGCCAATCACAATGGATTTTCCAGCTTGCTTACAAACTTCAAGGTAATCAAGCGTTGCCTCAGGTCTAGTAAAGTCTATCACTACATCAAATTGATCAGTAACTGCTGACAGATCATCGCCTTTATCCAAGGTTACGCCAAGCGCTACTTTGTCATTTTGATTAATGGACTCAATAATTGTTTGACCCATGCGCCCTAAAGCACCAACTACAGCTATTTTTATCATGTTAATTCGTTTTCTAAAAAACCATTTTGCTTGGTAATATTATCAATATCTTGCAAGGCTTTCAGCATATCCGCCATCTTATGAATTGGAATCATATTAGGTCCGTCACTCAAAGCATTTTCGGGATCTGGATGAGTCTCCATGAAAAATCCTGAAACTCCCACTGCAGCAGCAGCTCTTGCCAATACTGGTACCATTTCTCTTTGACCACCAGACGTAAGACCATTGCCACCTGGTTGTTGTACAGAATGCGTCGCATCAAACACGACGGGTTGGCCAGTTGAGCGCATGGTAGATAATCCGCGCATATCAGAAATTAAGGTATTGTAGCCAAATGAGGTGCCACGATCACACACGGTAATTTGTTGATTACCTACTTCAAAAGCTTTGTCGACCACATTTTGCATATCCCATGGCGCTTGGAATTGGCCTTTTTTAATATTGACTGGAATACCTTGGCTACAAACATTTTGAATGAAGTTGGTTTGACGCACCAAAAAAGCTGGGGTTTGCATCATATCAACCACATCTGCTACTTCATCTAAAGGAGTGTCTTCATGCACATCAGTTAGCACTGGTACACCAATTTCAGTTTTAACTTTTTCTAAAATACGCAAGCCTTCTTCAATACCCAAGCCCCTAAAACTACCCGTACTAGAGCGATTCGCTTTATCGTAAGAAGATTTATAAATAAAATTAATACCTAATGCGTCGGTAAGGTTCTTTAAGTGTTCTGCTGTACCTAATGCCAACTCTTCAGACTCAATGACACAAGGGCCTGAGATTAAGAAAAAAGGCTGATCAATACCAACTTCGAAGTCTAATAATTTCATGATAGTTAAAGGTTAAAAAATGATAAGGTTAATTATAAGCCAAACAATTCATTAAAATACTTATTCATGACAAATACTCCTGACATTTTAAAAAAAATCATTGCTCGAAAAGAGCAAGAGATTAAAGCAGCCATTGAAATTATTCCATACAATAAAATGATGGAAACCGCTTATGAAGATCGCACAACTCGTGATTTTTATCAAGCGCTTAAAGATAAAGCAGATTTAAAGCAAAATGCTATTATTGCCGAAATCAAAAAAGCCTCTCCTTCAAAAGGTGTTTTACGCGAAAACTTCAATGTGGCTGAAATTGCTAAAAGCTATGCGCAACATGGTGCGTCTTGCTTGTCTGTACTTACTGATAAAGATTTCTTTCAAGGAGATGATAAATACGTAGCTGAGGCTAGATCAGTAACAACACTGCCTATATTGCGTAAAGAGTTTATTATTGAGCCTTATCAAGTATTTCAATCTCGCGTATTAGGCGCTGATTGTATTTTGCTTATTGCCGCTTGCTTAGAAGATCAAAGAATGGAAGACTTAGCCATGTTGGCCATTTCTTGCCATATGGATGTCTTAATCGAAGTGCATAATCTTGAAGAATTAAAGCGTGTACAGGCACTTCGCTTACCAATGGTTGGCATTAATAATCGCAACTTAAGAACATTTGATGTCACTCTGCAAACAACAATTGATCTTTTGGATGCAATTGATGATGATACTTTGGTTATTACTGAAAGTGGCATCTTGGGTGCGCAAGATGTCAAACTAATGAAGGATCACGATATTCATTCTTTCTTGGTTGGGGAAGCGTTTATGCGACAAGACAACCCGGGACAAGCATTAGAAGATATTTTTGCTTAATAACAAGGACACATAGCAATGAATACAACAGTTAGATGGATCGACGGCATGATGATGGTTGGTGAGTCAGCTAGTGGGCATGCCGTTGTTATGGATGGCCCTGAAGATTTAGGCGGTAAAAATTTAGGCGTTAGACCGATGGAGATGTTACTGCTTGGTATGGGTGGTTGCACAACAGTCGATGTGGTTTCTACGCTTAAAAAAATGCGTGAGCTCGTTAATGATTGTCGAGTTGAAATTTCAGCTGAGCGTGCTGA
>NZ_JAQWSS010000035.1 GCF_029243085.1 Candidatus Thioglobus sp.
TAAGCGCATGAATGTTGTGCATATTGTTAGTGAAGTGACGGGTTTAGAAAATCAAGGTCGTTCAGTAGTGACACCTATTGGTACTTATCAAAATGATGCGTTAATTATTGCGTCAGGTGGCAGATTCATTAAAAAATTACCTGGCATTGAACATGCAATCACCCCTTGTGAAGGCATGAGTAGTGCTGAGGCCATTCGTGATCGTGTTAATGCTATGGAGGGTGGCGATATTGCCATTGGTTTTAGTGGCAACCCTAAAGAGCCTAGCGCTATGCGTGGCGGACCTATGTTTGAATTCTTATTCGGATTAGATACTCAGCTTCGTGCAGAAGGTAGGCGCGATAAGTTTAATTTGACGTTCTTTACTCCCGCACCAAAGCCCGGTGCTCGTTTAGGTGAAAAGGCTGTTAAAGGTTTACTGACAGAAATGAAAAAACGTAATATTACGACTCATCTTGGTCATAAGATGAAGCAATTTACAGCTGAAAAAGTTATTACTGAAGGTGGAGAGTTTGCTGCAGACTTAATTTTATTTATGCCAGGCATGACTGGTAACACTTGGTTTGATAACACCAATTTAACACGTAGTGAAGGCGGTATGTTGAAGGCTAATAAATTCTGTGAGGTTGAGGGCGTGGACAAAGTTTTTGTCGCAGGTGATTCGGGTTCATTTTCAGGTCCGGAGTGGATGCCAAAACAAGCACATATGGCTGATTTGCAGGCGGAAGCTGCGGCAAAAAATGCACTAGACAATTTAGATGGTCAAGCTTCTAGCCACACTTTCAAAATTGAATTGATGTGTATTGTTGACTCGAACAATAAGGGTATGTATGTTTCTCGTACTCTTAAGGGTGGCTTGATGTTGCCAAATTGTCGCCTCATGCATATAGCTAAAAAAGTGTTCGGTTGGTGGTATTTAAGACAATATCGTTAAAATTTGTAGTATTTTTCATGCGTTGTTTTATCGTGTTTTAGTAATTAACAAAGTGTTTAAAAAACAGTTCTTGTTAACTGCCAACATTGATTCTAATTACAGGGTTTTTTATTTATGTCTGATTGTTTATTTTGTAAAATTATTGCAGGTGAAATTCCTTCAAAGAAGATTTATGAAGATGAAGATGTTTATGCATTTCATGATATTGGTGCACAGGCGCCACATCATTTTCTAGTTATTCCTAAACAGCATATTGCTACTTTGAATGATGCTAACGATGCTACATTGATTGGCAAGCTAACACTAACTGCCAGCAAGATTGCTAAACAGATGGGTTTTGCAGATGAAGGCTATCGGGTAGTGATGAATTGCAATGAGCAGGGTGGACAAACGGTCTATCATGTCCATCTGCACTGTTTAGGCGGTCGCCCCCTTTCTTGGCCACCAGGCTAATAGATAAAACCTTGTTTTTTATAACATTATCTGTTGGTCAAACAATGTGCAGATAAGTTAAAATTCACGGCTTAAATTTATCTGATTGTAATCGAGTAATGAGTAACGAATTCCTAGACAGACATATTGGCCCAAGTGCTGAAGATATTAGCGCTATGTTAACAGCTATCAACTGTGAAACAGTGGATGAGGTAGTTGCCAAAACCGTGCCAAATTCTATTTTATTTGGCAACCGTATGGCAGTTGAAGAGGGCTTAACAGAGCGTGACAGTCTTGAGCTTGCAACCAAGCTTGCCAGTGAGAATATATTGGCAACCAACTTTATTGGCCAAGGCTACTACGGCACCTTAATGCCAACAGTTATTCAGCGTAATATTTTAGAAAATCCAGGCTGGTACACTGCATATACGCCATACCAGGCAGAAATTTCTCAAGGTCGTTTGGAGATGTTACTTAATTTCCAACAAATGATCATTGATCTAACAGGTATGGATATCTCCAATGCATCGTTACTTGATGAACCAACTGCTTGTGCTGAAGCCATGATGATGGCTAAGCGTGCTAATCGTAAAAATAAATCAAATCGATTTTTGATTGACAGTAACACCAACGCACAAACGATTACCATTCTACAAACTAGAGCTAAGCCGCTAGATATTGAACTGGTTATTGAAGATATTCAAAACCATGACTTTAATGACTGTTTTGCAGCGTTATTACAATCTCCAGGCACTAATGGCGAGGTTCGTGATTTAACGGCTGACATCACTAACGCTAAAGACAAGGGTGTTTTAACCATTGTTGCATGTGATGTTCTAGCGTTAGCATTAATTAAAACACCAGCTGAAATGGGTGCCGATATTGCTGTTGGTAATTCACAGCGTTTTGGTGTGCTAATGGGATTTGGTGGTCCGCACGCTGCTTTCTTGGCAACGCGTGATGAGTTTAAGCGCATGGTGCCAGGGCGCATTATTGGTGTCTCACAAGATGCTCTGGGTAATCCAGCAATGCGTATGTCGTTACAAACTCGAGAGCAGCACATTCGCCGTGATAAGGCCACCAGTAATATTTGCACTGCCCAGGTGTTATTAGCAGTATTAGCTGCCGCCTATGGTGTCTATCATGGTGCAGCTGGTTTAAAGAAGATTGCAACGAAGGTGCATGTGAAAGCAAGCAGTTTGGCAACAAGCCTTAAGTCAGCAGGGTTTGAGTTAGCTGCTGATCAATTTTTTGATACAATCACCATTAATACCGAGAAGGCCCAAGCATTATTTGATAGTGCGCAACAAGTCGGTATTAATATCCGTTTATTAAGCGCTACACAATTAAGCATCTCGGTTGATGAAACAACAACTGAATCGGAATTATTAGCATTGTTAGGCGTGTTCTCAGTGAGCGAGTTAGTTTCAACAGATAGTATTTTAGCGACTGAAATAATGCGTGATTCTGAATATTTAACACACCCTGTGTTCAGTCAATATCATTCAGAAACTGAAATGATGCGTTATTTGAAGCGTCTAGAAAATAAAGATATTGCACTTAATCATTCAATGATCGCTTTAGGTTCATGCACCATGAAGCTAAATGCTGCAACACAAATGTATCCAATTAGCTTGCCAGGATTTTCAAAATTACACCCTTATGCACCTGAAAATCAGACGCTAGGCTATCAACAGTTGTTTAGAGATTTAGAGCATGACTTATGCGAAGTTACAGGGTATGACGCAGTATCTTTACAGCCAAATGCAGGCTCTCAAGGTGAGTTTGCAGGCCTTTTGGCCATTCATGCTTATCATGATTCTCGTGGCGATTCACATCGTAACATTTGTTTAATTCCTTCTTCGGCACATGGAACCAATCCAGCGAGTGCGGTTATGGCTGGAATGAAAGTTGTTATTGTTAAATGCGATGAATCTGGCAATATTGATATTGATGATTTGAAGGCTAAAACAGAAAAACATGCTGATAATTTGTCAGCCATTATGGTGACATACCCATCGACACATGGTGTTTTTGAAGTTGAAATTAAACAAATTTGTGACATTATTCATGCTGCTGGTGGCCAGGTTTATCTTGATGGTGCTAACCTTAATGCAATGGTTGGTGTCACTAGAATGGGCGAGTTTGGTGCGGATGTATCACACATTAACTTACACAAGACGTTTGCTATTCCACATGGTGGTGGTGGTCCAGGTATGGGTCCAATCGGCGTTAAAGCACATTTGGCTGATTTTTTACCAGGTAATCCATTAGATAAAGATTCTAATGCAGTGTCTGCTGCAATGTATGGCTCTGCTTCAATCTTGCCAATTTCTTGGAGTTATATCAAGCTTCTTGGTAAATACGGCATGCAAAGATCTACCGAGGTGGCTATTGTGAGCGCTAACTATATTGCAGATTCGTTAAAGGACAGTTTCCCAATTTTATATCGTGGTGATCAAGGAATGGTTGCACATGAGTGTATTATCGATATTCGCCCTTTAAAAGAACAAAGTGGTATTTCTGAAGAGGATATCGCCAAGCGCCTGATGGATTATGGCTTTCACTCTCCAACCATGTCATTCCCAGTAGCAGGCACCCTAATGATCGAGCCAACTGAAAGTGAATCAAAGCGTGAAATTGATCGCTTTATCACAGCTATGGTGAGTATTCATGATGAAATTCAAAAAGTCATTTCTGGCGAGTGGGAGAAAGATAATAATCCACTTAAAAATGCACCGCATACGGCGCATGAAATGTCTGGAGAGTGGGCTTACCCTTATACACGACAAGAGGCTTTATACCCAGTTGATACTTTGGTAGCTAATAAATACTTCCCACCAGTTAAACGTATTGACAATGTCTATGGCGATCGTAATTTATTCTGTTCATGTATCACAACCGAAGACTTTGTATAATTTAACTTTTTTCGTTTAAAAGTTGCATTAAAATAGCTCAAAACTTAAGGTTTTTTATTACTTAAAAAATCGTTATTCCAGGGGGAAAATGAGCCAAATTGGTCTTGAGCAGCAAAGTGTCGCAGAGTTTTCTGAGCGCGCTTATCTTGATTATTCAATGTACGTCATTCTTGATCGCGCACTACCGTTTGTAGGTGATGGTCTAAAACCTGTGCAGCGACGTATCATCTATGCGATGAGCGAATTAGGTCTGAAATCAACTGCTAAATTTAAAAAGTCAGCACGTACGGTGGGCGATGTTTTAGGTAAGTTCCATCCACATGGTGATAGCGCTTGTTACGAAGCCATGGTACTTATGGCACAGCCGTTTTCTTATCGCTATCCATTTATTGATGGCCAAGGAAATTGGGGTGCACCCGATGATCCAAAATCATTTGCAGCCATGCGTTATACCGAGAGCAAGCTTTCTCGTTATGCAGATTTACTCCTGTCTGAAATAAACCAAGGCACTGCTACCTGGGAAGATAATTTTGACGGCTCTTTACAAGAGCCTAAAAACCTACCAGCGCAAGTGCCAAACTTATTGCTTAACGGCACCTCAGGTATTGCCGTAGGCATGGCAACAGATGTTCCGCCGCATAATTTAACAGAAGTGGTCAATGCTTGTATTCAATTGCTCGATAAGCCTTCGAGTGATTTAGATGAGATTATGCAAATCATTCCAGCGCCTGATTATCCGACCAATGCTAATATTGTTTCAAATGAAAAAGATATAAGGCAAATCTATGAGACTGGCCATGGTTCAGTAAAAATGCGTGCTACTTATGAAAAAGAAGAGGGCGACATTGTTATTGAAACACTGCCATTCCAAACATCAGGATCTAAAGTAATTGCTCAAATTGCTAGTCAAATGCGTGCTAAAAAGCTGCCATTAGTTGATGATATTCGTGATGAGTCTGACCATGAGAATCCGACAAGAATTGTTATCGTGCCTCGATCAAATCGAGTGGATGCCGATAGTTTAATGCTGCATTTATTTGCTACGACAGATTTAGAAAAAAATTATCGTGTCAACATGAACGTGATTGGCCTTGATGGTAAGCCGCAAGTTAAGCCGTTAGTGCCTATGTTAAAGGAATGGTTAACTTATAGAACTCAGATTGTAACCAAGCGACTTAATTTTCGTTTAGATAAAATTCTAGCACGCTTGCATATTTTAGAAGGCTTGTTAATCGCCTTTTTAAATATTGATGAAGTCATTGCGATTATTCGAGAAAACGATAAGCCTAAACCACTGTTGATGTCACATTTTAAGCTTAGCGAAATCCAGGCTGAAGCTATTTTAGAGCTTAAATTGCGACATCTTGCCAAGCTTGAAGAAGTAAAAATTCAATCCGAACAAGAAGAGCTAGCAGCTGAAAAAGAAAAGCTAGAATTGTTATTATCAAGTGATGCGCGTCTTAAAACTTATATAAAAAAAGAGCTCAAAGCTATTATTGAGCGTTTTGGCGATAAGCGTCGTTCTAATATTGCAACTGACGTAAGTAGTGCGCAAGCATTCAATGAGGATGATTTGGTTCCTGCAGAAAATGTGACTGTCGTATTAAGTGATAAAGGCTGGGTTCGAAGTGCTAAAGGTCACGACATTGATCCTACTACTCTAAATTATAAATCTGGTGATAATTATTTAACCAGTGTACAGGGGCGTAGCAATAAAAATGCAATCTTTATTGATTCAACAGGTCGGTCGTATTCTTTATTGGCCAACTCACTGCCAAGTGCTAGAGGACAAGGTGAGCCGCTAACGGGTCGACTAGCGCCTCCAGTGAGTGCTGAGTTTGTTGACGTGGTGATGGGTGAGGATATCCAACATATCCTCCTTGCTTCAGATGCAGGCTATGGCTTTATTGCTACAATCGGTGATTTACTATCTAAAAAGAAAGCCGGCAAAGCTTCGCTGACATTGCCGAGTGGCTCCAAGGTGATGAAAATTATTAATATTGATAATTTAGATAATCAATTTGTTGCTGTGGTTACTAATCGTGGTCGTTTATTGGTTTTCTCTGTTACAGAATTACCTGTTTTATCAAAGGGAAAGGGTAATAAATTAATTCAAATTCCAGCAAATGACATAAAAAATCGAGAAGAATTTGTTGTTAGTATCTGTGTCCTATTAGAAACTCAAAATCTTAGGGTTTATGCTGGAAAGCGCCATTTAACAATTAAATTCCAAGATTTAACCAACTATATAGGCTCTAGAGCTCGTCGCGGAAACTTGTTACCAAAAGGTTATCAGGGTGTCAATTCAATTGAGGCAGTGGAATAATAATCACGCCACGATTCAGGGTGTAATTATTACTCTAGCAAAGGTATAATTACAGCTTTACCCAATTTTTCCGAAAATGTTCGTCCTAAAAATTGTTACAGATTTTGCATCAGCACACTCCTTGAGAGATTATCCGGGAGATTGTTCCCGTCTCCATGGCCATAATTGGCAAGTGGAAGTTCTTGTCGCCTCAAAAGTGCTTGACGGTATTGGCATGGCAATTGATTTCAGAGAAATTAAAAACCAAACTAAAGTAGTTGTAAAAAGACTGGATCATCAATATTTAAATGATGTATCTCCTTTTGACCAACTCAATCCTACTGCTGAAAATATTGCGAAATATTTCTATGAAGAAGTGGGTAAATTAATTAACACTAAAGATGTTCGAGTAAAAGAAGTAACCATTTGGGAAACTTTAAGAGCGTCTGTCACTTATTCGGAGGACTAATCATGAAATCATGTGATTTACCAGATACACAAAACAATTTAGATACACGCCAAATCGTTATTGATAGAGTTGGTATTAAAGATATTTCTCATCCAATCACTTATGTGGATCGTGACGGTAATAAGTCGCCAACGGTGGGTAATTTTACCATGACAGTTACCTTGCCAGAAAATGTTAAAGGTACGCATATGTCTCGTTTTATTCAAATTCTAAACGAAGGCCCGTGTGAATTTGATAGTGGTAATTTTAGTAATATCATCACCAAGGTACGTGATCGACTAGAGTCTGAAACAGCTCACATTATTCTTGATTTTCCTTTCTTTAGGAAAAAGAAGGCGCCTTCTTCAGGTGTTGAGTCAATGATGGATTATCAAGTGAGTCTATATGGATCTTTAGACAATGGTAAATCAGAAGTAATGATGAAAGTTGTTGTTCCAGTCACCAGTCTTTGCCCATGTTCTAAGAGTATTTCTAAGTATGGTGCACACAACCAACGTTCTCATATTACAATTAAAGCTAAGGCGGCGGCTGGAAAAACACTTTATCTTGAAGATTTAATTGACTTAGCTGAGAAGAAGGCTTCTTGCGAGTTGTATGCAATTCTAAAGCGTGAAGATGAAAAAGTAGTCACGGAAAGAGCGTATGAAAATCCTGCTTTTGTAGAAGATTTAGTACGTGATATTGCCGTAGAATTAAATGCCAATGAAAATATTAGTTATTACCGTCTTGAATCTGAAAACTTTGAATCTATTCATAATCATTCAGCTTATGCATTAATTGAGAATCAAAAGTAAAGAATCGCCCAATCCATGAAATACAACACTAACAATTTAAGAATCACCTCAAGTGCTCCAATTATGGCACCTAATGAGCTAATGGATAAATTTCCACTAAGCGAACAAGGCTCTGCAAGTATTTTTCAGGCACGTGAAACTATCGCCAATATTTTAACTGGCGAAGATCAGCGTTTAATGGTGATTGTTGGCCCGTGTTCAATTCATGATTCTAACGCTGCACGTGATTATGCGCAAAAATTAGCTGAATTGCGAGATGAACTAAAACAGGATCTGTTTATTGTTATGCGTGTCTATTTTGAAAAGCCACGCACAACAATTGGCTGGAAGGGTTTGATTAACGATCCAGATTTGGATGAAAGTTTTAATATTGATAAAGGCCTTAAAATTGCACGTCATCTATTAACAGATATTGCTGATCTTAATATGCCAGTTGCGGTTGAGTATCTTGATTTAATCACACCACAATATATTTCTGATCTTATTTCATGGGGTGCAATTGGAGCGCGAACAACTGAAAGTCAGTCTCATCGTGAATTAGCATCTGCCTTGTCATGTCCTGTAGGATTTAAAAACGGAACCACAGGCTCACTTAGAGTTGCTATTGACGCTATTAAATCTGCTTGCAGTCCACATCATTTATTATCTGTCAATAAAGAAGGCGGTGTTAGTCACTATACGTCTTCAGGTAACCAAAGTACCCATATTATTCTACGGGGTGGCGCTGATGGTCCAAATTACTCAGAATCACATGTTAAAAGCGCTTCTGACCAACTGGCAGCTGAAGGCTTAAATCATCGTATTATGGTGGACTTCTCGCACGCAAACAGTGAAAAGAAATTCAAAAACCAGCTGAAAGTGGGTGATGATATTGCAACACAGATTGCAACTGAATCTGATCAAATTTTTGGGGTGATGATTGAGTCAAATATCAACGAAGGTAATCAAGCAGTTGGGCCACTAGAATCTCTTGAATATGGAGTCAGTATTACTGATAGTTGTATTAATTTTCAAGACACAGAAGACTTACTGAGAAAATTAGCCCAAGCGGTCCGTTCAAAAAACACTTAAATCTTTGATTTCAAAGAAATTTACGCTGTTATTTTTTTTCTGAAATACGCCTGTTATTTACGCATTTTTACTGTGTAAATTTGATGGTTTAGGGTACAATAAAAGTTAATTTTATTAAGCCATTTTTTGTATGTCAGACGACACAATCAACACTGAAAATCCTGAGGATTTTGAGCCTAATTACCCGATAGTTACTATTGAAGATGAAATGCGTGATTCCTACTTGGAATACGCCATGAGTGTTATTGTTGGGCGTGCATTACCTGATGTGCGAGATGGTCTCAAGCCGGTTCACCGTCGCGTGTTATACGCGATGAATGTTTTAGGAAACGATTACAATAAAGCTTACAAAAAATCCGCCCGTATTGTTGGTGATGTGATTGGTAAGTATCATCCACATGGTGATACGGCTGTGTACGATACGATCGTTCGTATGGCGCAACCGTTCTCAATGCGCAATATCCTAGTTGATGGTCAAGGTAACTTTGGTTCTGTAGATGGTGATTCTGCTGCAGCAATGCGTTATACAGAAATTCGTATGACTAAGCTATCTCATGAATTGTTACGAGATCTTGAGAAAGATACGGTTGATTTTAACGAGAACTACGACGGCTCAGAGTCTGAGCCTAGTGTATTGCCAACACGTGTACCAAATTTGTTAGTAAACGGGTCATCAGGTATTGCAGTTGGTATGGCAACAAACATACCGCCACATAATTTAGGCGAAGTGGTTGAAGCATGTCTTAAAACCATCGATAACGAAGATGTCACTATTGATGAATTACTAACAGTGATGCCAGGTCCTGATTTTCCAACAGCCGGCATTATTAATGGCGCTAGCGGAATTCGTCAAGCTTACGAAACTGGCAAGGGAAAAATATACCTACGCTCAGTGTCACATGTTGAAGGTGAGGATAAGCAAAGTATTGTTGTGACAGAATTGCCATATCAAGTGAATAAAGCCAAACTAATTGGTAAGATTGCTGAGTTGGTTAAAGACAAACGTGTGGATGGTATTACCGGTCTTAGAGATGAATCTGACAAAGATGGCATGCGCATGGTTATTGAACTGCGCCGAGGCGAAGTGCCCGAAGTGATGCTCAATAATTTATACAAACTGACAGAAATGCAAACGGTGTTTGGTATCAATATGGTGGCGATTGACCGAGGCATGCCTAAATTGATGACGCTTAAAGGTATATTGGAAGCGTTTATTTCTCACAGACGAGATGTGGTGACACGTCGCTCTATCTTTGATCTTAACAAGGCTAGAAATAGAGCACATCTATTAGAAGGTTTGTCGGTTGCATTGCACAATATTGATGAAATAATTGAGTTGATTAAAGCAGCGCCAAATCCTACAGAAGCTAAAGCTTCTTTAGTGGCCAAAACGTGGCAAGGATCAGTCATTAAAGAGCTGATTGGTGATCGTGATATGGCCATGTTCAAGCCAGAAGATTTACCTGCGGAATTAGGGTTGCAGGTGTCAGGCGATTATCAACTTTCAGATAAACAAGCACAAGCAATTCTAGATCTAAAACTTCACCGTTTAACTGGACTTGAAAAAGATAAAATATTTGCTGAATTTAATGAACTATTAGAGCGTATTAAATACTTGCTTGATATCTTGCAAAATCCAGAGCGCTTAATGCAAGTCATTCGAGATGAGCTTATTGAAATTCGTGATAACTTTGCCGATGCAAGAAAGACAGAAATTATTGAACATAAGATCGATTTAACATTAGAAGATCTTATTGCCCAAGAAGATCGTGTGGTAACCTTGTCGCACAGTGGTTATGTTAAAGCCCAATCACTGAGTGATTACCAGGCTCAGCGTCGTGGTGGCAAGGGCAAGGCGGCAACAAAAATGAAAGATGAAGATTTTGTTGATCAATTATTTGTCGCAAATTCACACGATACTGTGTTGTGTTTTTCATCTACCGGTAAGGTGCATTGGCTTAAAGTATATGAGTTACCAATGGCATCTCGAACAGCTAAAGGCAAGCCAATTATTAACTTACTACCACTCGAAAAAGATGAAGTGATTAATGCTATTCTGCCAGTATCTAAATTTACTGATGAGCAATTTGTATTTATGGTCACTAGTAGCGGTACCTGTAAGAAGACTTCGTTAACTAATTTTGCCCGCCCAAGAAAAGGCGGCATTATTGCCATTGAACTGCGTGATGGCGATAAGTTGGTCGGTGTAGATATCACTTCAGGCAATAATGACATTATGCTATTTTCAGCAAACGGCAAGTCCATTAGATTTAAAGAATCAGATGTACGTGCAGTGGGTAGAACGGCAATTGGTGTTCGTGGTATGAAGCTTGCTGATGATGAAATTGTATCAGCTATTATTGCTGACGATTCGAGTCCAATCCTGACGGCAACTGAAAAAGGCTATGGCAAACGTACAGATCTTGAAGAGTATCGAGTGCAGGCTCGTGGTGGCTCTGGCGTTATCTCTATTAAAACATCTGATCGAAATGGCAAAGTTGTCGGTGCTATTCAAGTGACTGACGAAGATGAAATGATGCTAATCTCTAATAAAGGTACATTGGTTCGAGCGCGAGCTGCCGATGTTTCAATTATTGGTCGTAACACTCAAGGTGTAACCTTGATTAATATCTCTAAAGGTGAAAAGTTAGTCTCGGTTGCTAAAATTGCTGAAACTGAAGACAAAGATGCAGAAGGTGAAGAGCAAGCTAGCGAAGAATAAAATACAGCCTATATTGATTACCAAACAAAAGCCTTGAACTAAATATTAGCTCAAGGCTTTTTTTTCACCAAGCAAGCTATAAAATCAATCGGAGTTAATATGAAAAACTATATAGTCATATCAGGATTAATTTTTTCCATTATTGCATTCGCACATCTAATAAGGATTATTAACGATTGGATGGTTGTTATTAACGATCAATCGCTAACTATGAGTATCTCTTATCTAGGCTTTATAGTGGCAACAATACTAGCCATTTGGGCGTTTACAGCTAAATAATTAATGCTCTCTTGTGGCGGAGAAAATTAAGTTTGGATGGCGCTCCATAGTTAGTTGTAGATTAACCGTAGAGGGCGCTAGATAAGTCAACATTCCGGCAGAATCAATAGCAACATTATTTCCTGCTTTAGCTTTAAGTTGCTCAATATCTTTGTCATCACCTGTTACCCAGCGTGCAGTCGCTACTGCGATGGTTTCAAACTGACAATCAACTCCGTATTCATACTTTAGTCGGTGTGCCACAACATCAAACTGCAAAATACCCACGGCACCTAGGATTTGCGAACTATTAATAATCGGTCTAAATACTTGAGTTGCACCTTCTTCTGATAATTGGTCCAAGCCTTTTTGAAGCGCTTTAGCCTTTAAAGGATCTTTAAGTTGTGCACGACGGAATAGCTCTGGGGCAAAGTTCGGAATACCTTGGAAAGTTAGTTTTTCGCCTTGAGTAAAAGTATCACCAATACTAATGCCACCATGGTTATGGATGCCGATTACATCACCCGCATAAGCCACTTCGCTGCTAGTGCGTTCACGCGACATAAAGGTAACTGCATTGGCAATTTTGATTTGTTTGCCAGTAGCTACCTGCAAGACCTTCATGCCTTTTTTATACTCACCGCTTACAATGCGCATAAACGCTAGACGGTCATGATGTTTTGGATCCATGTTGGCTTGAATCTTAAAAACAAAGCCGGTCAGTTTGGTTTCATCAGGCTTGACTTCACGTATGTCAGATTGTCTGTTTTTGGGCGTTGGTGCATACTCAATAAAACCATCAAGTAAGTTTTGAATACCAAAGTTTGAAATAGCTGAGCCAAAAAATACGGGCGTTTGCTTACCACTTAAAAATGCCTCTAAGTCAAAGGGTGTGGTGGTTTCTGTAATTAACTCTACTTCATCACGCATCTCTTGTGCAATATCAGTACCCAATATATCATCAAGCTCCGGATTGTTGATACCATCAATAATGATGTTTTCACCAATCTCTGAATTCTTACCAGCTTCATACAAATAAACTTTATCTTCAAGTAAATGTACAACACCCTTAAAGCGCTTACCCATGCCAATCGGCCAAGTAATTGGTGCGCACTCAATATTAAGAACTGTTTCTACTTCATCCATTAAATCGATGGGCTCTTTACCTTCACGATCAAGTTTATTGATAAAGGTAAGAATAGGGGTGTCACGTAGGCGACAAACTTCCATTAGTTTAATGGTGCGCATTTCCACACCCTTGGCAACGTCAATCACCATTAATGCGGAATCCACTGCAGTTAACGTGCGATACGTGTCTTCAGAGAAGTCTTCGTGTCCTGGCGTGTCAAGCAGATTAATCACATGATTGTCATAATCAAACTGCATGATAGAAGAAGTAATCGAAATACCTCTTTCTTTCTCCATTTCCATCCAGTCAGATGTAGCATGTGCGCTTGATTTTCGCGCCTTAACACTACCAGCAGTTTTAATTGCACCTGCATATAAAAGTAGCTTTTCGGTAACAGTGGTCTTACCTGCATCCGGATGTGAAATAATCGCAAAAGTGCGACGCTTTGAAACTTCAGACATATTTAATTATCGTTTTTTATGATTAATTCAACGTTTGCTTCATCAAACATTGCTTTGGATAATTGCACGCTTTCGTTCCAATTATCCAATTCTTTAGATTTTTCGACCACGACCTTTTTGATGCCAACTTGAATAATGCCTTTGGCACATTCTGAACAAATTGGCAAGCCATAGACATATAGGGTTGCACCATCAAGAGAGGTGCCAGAGTAGGTGGCATTGTAAATCGCATTCATTTCTGCATGAACAACTAGTTTGTATTTCGTATCACGATCATTGTAGCGTTCATCACTGTCATTAATGCCACGAGGAAATCCGTTAAAACCCTGAGATAAAACCTCTTTCTTGCTGCCAACAGTCACAGCGCCAACTTGAGTTGACGGGTCTTTTGACCAAGTAGAAACTTCTTTTGCAAGCGCAAGATAGCGTTGATCCCATTTATTCATTTGCATATTTTAACGTATCTTGATTGAAGCAAGGCTTACCAGTACTAAGATTAAAGTAATCATCCAAAACCGAACAATAATTTTTGGCTCAGAAATACCTTTTTTCTCAAAATGATGGTGAATCGGCGCCATGAGGAAAAACCGTTTTTTTGTGCGCTTGTAGTAGGCTACTTGAATAATAACCGAGAGTGTCTCAGCGACAAATACACCACCCATAATAAACAATAATATTTCCTGCCTTAGTAGGATAGCAATAACAGCCAAAATAGCACCTAAAGCCAACGAGCCAACATCACCCATGAAAATTTCAGCAGGATAGGTATTAAACCATAAAAATCCTAGACCGCTACCCACTAGGGCGGCACAAACAACAAACAATTCACCTGTGCCAAGCATGAATGGCATATTAAGATAGGTTGAAAATGTGTAGTTACCACTGATATAAGCAAATAAAGCCAGTGCGCTGGAAATAAGAATGACTGGCATAATGGCTAAACCGTCTAATCCATCAGTTAAATTGACAGCATTCGAAGAGCCAACAATGACTAAGTATGTCAGTATTAAAAATCCAATAATACCTAGTGGAACAGTGATATCTTTTACAAATGGAATCAGCAGCTCTGTTTGCATTGGACTATCTATTGCCAATACAATCCAAGAGCCAATTGCAATCGCGCCAAGAGACTGACCTAGGATTTTTTTACGAGAGCTTAATCCAGCAGAAGACTTGTGTTTGATTTTTAAATAGTCATCCATAAAGCCAATGCCACCAAAAATAACCGCAGTGCTTAGAACAATCCATAAATACATGTTTGACCAATCTGCCCAAATAAGGGAGCTAGCAATAAATGAAAAAAGAATCATTACACCACCCATGGTTGGTGTGCCTGATTTAGCTAAATGCGACTTTGGACCATCTGTTCTAACTACTTGTCCAATTTGGTATTGGTGTAATTTAGCGATAAAGTAGTGGCCCAATGCTAAACTGATGAGTAGCGACGCTAGCATTGCAAAGACAGCTCTAAGTGTCAGATAATTAAGAACCTCAAATCCAGAGTTGAATTGAGTTAAAAAGCTGATTAATTCTAAAAACATAAAAAATTACTCAATATCATTAATAGAAAGCAATTCTAATTTAAAAATTAGAATGGTATCTGCTGATAAACCACCTCGTTCACTATCACCGTAAATTTGATAATAAGGTGCGATTAGCGTGCGTTTTTCGCCAACGCTCATGTCTAGCACCGAAGTATCAATAATACTAATAATAGTGCCAGATCCTGCCGCAAATGGCAAGGGCTCGTTCGCCTCTCTCATATTGGTGCCATCATCTAGATCGATTGTTAAATTAACTTTAACTAGGTCGCCTTTGTTGGGCTTTTCTCCTGTACCTGATTGGTTGATTTCAACAAAATGACCTTTATTGGTTATTACTGCATTGACATAGTTTGCTTTGACAAATTTTTTAAATTTGGCTTTTTTATCAGCAATTTTTTGCATTTCCTTGTTGGCGTATTCGGCGTTTGCTGCATTAAAAGCTGCTTCGTCAGTGTTAAAGTCTTGCGCATTCTCCCCTATTCTAAGAATCTTGACTTTACGGATAAAGTCTCCTTGTTTGATGCTGTTAACCACATCCATGCCTTCAACTACATGGCCAAAAACAGTGTGCTTTCCATCTAACCAATCTGTGGCTCTATGGGTGATAAAAAACTGAGATCCATTAGTGTTAGGGCCTGAGTTGGCCATTGATAAAATGCCGCCTTGATCATGACTTAGATCAGTAATTTCATCATTAAATTGATAGCCAGGACCACCAGTACCATTGCCTTTAGGATCGCCACCTTGGATCATAAAATTATCAATAACTCGGTGAAATTTTAGACCATCATAAAAAGGCTTGCCTGTTTGGATGTTGGAATTTTTACTACCTTCAGCTAAACCAACAAAGTTAATGACGGTTAAAGGCGTTTTTTCGAATTCAAGCTGTACAAGTATATCGCCTTGATTGGTGTGTAGATTTGCATATAGCCCTTCCTCTAATTTTGCTGGTGAAGAAAGTGAAATTAGCATGGCAAAAAACAGAGTGAAAAGACGCAACATAATGAGATTTTTAATCGATAAATAAAGCCATTGATGATACCGCAAAACACAATAAAAATAAGGGTAACAATACGGTAAAATATCACTTAATTTATAATTGCTTTACTACTAGGAAATAAGAATGTCTTTACTAATTACAGATGAATGTATTAACTGCGATGTTTGTGAGCCAGAATGCCCAAATGATGCAATATATATGGGTGATGAAATCTATGAAATTGATGGCGAC
>NZ_JAQWSS010000089.1 GCF_029243085.1 Candidatus Thioglobus sp.
ATCAAGACAATAAAAAAGCGCAACAAAGTGCGCTTTTTTAAATATGGTGGCCGCACCTAGAATTGAACTAGGGACACAGGGATTTTCAATCCCTTGCTCTACCAACTGAGCTATGCGGCCATAAAAGTCAGAATTATACCAATAAATTCTACACTTGCGGTAAAAACTACTCGCCTAAAAATCTCTCTGCATCTAAAGCTGCCATACAACCTGATCCAGCAGAAGTAATTGCTTGACGATAAATATGATCTGCAACATCACCTGCTGCAAATACACCTTCAACAGAAGTTTGTGTGGCGTTGCCTTGTGTGCCACTTTGAATAGCTAGGTACCCATGATTCATATCAAGATGATCTTCAAAAATTCCTGTATTCGGCGTATGTCCAATAGCAATAAACACACCATGAACATCAATTTCTTTTGTACTATCATCATTACTCTTTAGGCGCAAGCCAGTGACACCTGTATCATCGCCCAACACTTCATCTAAATTGTAATTGTATTCAATGGTAATATTCCCGGTTTTAGATTTTTCAATTAACTGGTCTGATAGAATTTTTTCACTTGAAAACTTATCTCTTCTATGAACAATAGTTACATGATCAGCAATATTTGATAGAAACAAGGCCTCTTCAACTGCAGTGTTGCCACCACCAATTACAGCAACTTTTTGGCCACGGTAGAAAAAACCATCACATGTCGCACACGCCGAAACGCCTTTGCCTTTGAATGCTTCTTCAGATTCTAGCCCTAGATAACGAGCAGATGCGCCTGTTGCAATAATCACGGCATCGGCCGTATAGGTGGTTGAACCGCCTGTTAATGTAAATGGTCGTTTGGAGAAGTCAACTTGAGTGATGTAATCATTAATAATTTCAGTGTTAAAGCGTTCAGCATGTTTCTTCATGCGCTCCATAAGATCTGGACCTTGAACACCAGCATCGTCGCCAGGCCAATTATCAACTTCGGTAGTTGTCATTAGCTGGCCACCTTGCTCTAAGCCGCTAACCATTACAGGGTTTAAATTTGCACGTGCTGCATAGACAGCCGCCGAATATCCCGCAGGTCCAGAGCCCACAATTAATACCTTACAATGTTTATTTTCACTCATATATATCTCAATCCTTTATACTTATAGAGAGACCAATATTGGTCATCTTAGTTTCAATCATTATAATCTAAGCATAATTCCCCTTGAAAAAAAATACTTCGACAACATCTAAAAAAAACTCAAATAAGCCACGCACTAAAGCCAGTAGTGAGATATTATTTATTTCATTAATTGCATCTGGATTGGTATTTTTAGCTGCATTATTTACACACTCCGCACACGAAAACCCTTGGTCTGGTGATGTTGATCTGAGTAATTACGTTGCCAATGTTGCTGGCGTTTTTGGTGCTTTTCTAAGTGATATATCTTTATCTATTTTTGGATTTAGTGCTTATATACTGCCCATTTCTTTGATTTGGCTAGGTTGGCGTATTCACATAACTGCTGGAAATGTTAAAGCAGATAAGAAGCTTATATTAGTTCGTATCTTGTCACTAATTATATTAGTGGCGTTTACCAGCGCCTTCCTAACGCAAAGTTTTGCTAATACAGGCGCTTCTGGTGGCTATTTAGGTATTACTATGCATGATTATTTTGGCGTGTTATTTGGTAGCGCTGCATTCATTGTCTATCTCAGCATTATGATGATAAGCTTTAGCGTTGCAACCAACGCCTCTTGGATTGCTATTTTTAAGTCTTTTGGTCGTTTATTAACCCTCCTTTTTGTCAAGTTTCAAGAAAAACGCGTTCAAGCCAAGTTAAAAAAACAAAATAAGTCTGCTACTGCACCCAAGCCAACTACAGCCAAGCCGAGTGTACTTGCTAAAGTTACAGCTGCCAAGATTAAGAAAGCAAAAAAAATTAATAAGCCTACCTCTTCTAACTTATTTAACACCAATACAGTAGCCGGCCTCCCCAGTCTAGATTTATTAGATGAACCTGTTAATAATACCAAAGGTTTTTCACAAAAAATGCTAGAAGAAATGTCGCGTCAAGTTGAGCTCAAGCTCAAAGATTTTGGATTTGAGGTAACCATAACAACTGTGACACCAGGGCCAGTTGTTACTCAATTCGAGCTATCACTGGCACCGGGCGTTAAGGTGTCTCAAATTATCAATCTAAACAAAGACTTGGCTCGCGCACTGTTGGTTGAAAGTGTGCGTATTGTTGATGTCATTCCTGGTAAGCCTGTCATTGGCTTAGAAATCCCAAATGATGTTAGAGAGATGATCAGCCTTAAAGAGGTTCTTGCCTCACAAGAGTTTTCCAGCTCTGGCTCAACACTATCTATGGGATTAGGCAAAGATATTAACGGTAATCCTGTTATTGCTAATTTAGCTAAAATGCCACACTTGCTAGTAGCTGGTGCAACTGGTATGGGTAAATCTGTTGGTCTAAACGCAATGATCTTAAGTGTACTTTATAAAGCCAAGCCTGACCAAGTTCGCATTATCATGATCGACCCTAAGATTGTTGAATTAGCCATCTATGCCGATATTCCACATCTGCTAACGCCCGTTGTTACTGATATGAATGAAGCTGCTTCTGCACTCTGGTGGTGTGTGAATGAAATGGAGCGCAGATATTCTTTATTAGCCAAGTTTGGTGTACGCAATATTGATGGATTCAATGACAAACTAATAAAAGCAAAAGCAAAAGGTGAGCCCTTATTAGACCCTACTTTCAATAAAAATATTGCAGAAGAAGGCGATAAAGCACCAGAACTTGAATCGTTGCCACTAATCATGCTCGTGATTGATGAATATGCAGACATGCTAGGTGCTTTAGCTCAGGAGGATCGTGCAAAGGCAAAACGAGTTGAAGCTCTAATTGTGCGCTTAGCTCAAAAGGCTCGTGCCGCAGGTATTCATATTATTATTGCTACGCAGCGCCCTAGTGTCGATGTTATTACTGGACTGATTAAATCTAACGTGCCAACTCGCATTGCCTTTAAAGTCTCTTCCAAGGTTGATTCTCGCACCATCCTAGATCAAGGGGGTGCAGAACAATTATTAGGCATGGGTGACATGCTTTACATGAGTCCCGGCATGTCCCATTTAACTCGGGTGCACGGCGCCTTTGTTGATGACGAAGAAATTTTACGAGTGGTTAATTTCTTGAAAGAAAATTCTGAAACCAATTATCTTGACGGCATTCTCAATGCCCATAGTGAATCACAAGACTCTCATGAGTCGACCAGTGGTGCTAAAAAGCTAGATACTGGCGAAATGGATCCATTATACGACGAAGCAGTACAAATCGTCACCTCCTCTCGAAGAGCGTCAATATCAAGCTTACAACGCCGTTTACGTATTGGTTATAATCGTTCAGCGCGTATTATCGAAGATATGGAAGCTGCCGGCGTAGTTAGTACGATGAATAGTGCCGGTAACCGTCAAGTTCTAGCACCAGAGCCTGTTAATAATGACAGCTAAATACTTGCTGGTACTAGCACTTTGCTATTCGAGTTTTGTCTATTCTAATAGTGAATTCAGTCATTTTTTTAATTCATTCAACACACTCAGCGCTAACTACCATCAACAAACTTATGATGAGGTGGGTGTGCCCCTCGGTAGCTCATCAGGGCGTCTAAAATTTAAACGCCCCGCTCAATTTTTATGGCACGCTACTACACCTACAAATCAAACTTTATTACTGTCTAACAATGAATTATGGTTAATCGACTACGAGCTTGAACAAGCTAGTATGAGGCCAATGCATGAATTGCAGAATACCCCATTGTATTGGTTAATCACGCAACCCAGTCAATTAAAAACAATGCCTAAACTTACTGACAAATCACAAGGTGTTCATTGGTATAGCGCAGATGATAAAAATTTGATTAAGTTTGGTTTTAAAAATAATCATCTAGTTCTGATTTCACTGGTTAACCAACTAGGTCAAGAAATTATAATAAACTTCACCAATATTGCCATAAACCCAGACATTACTAACGATGAATTTAACCTTGTTTTAGAAGATAGCTTTGATATTATTAGATAGATTTATGCTGCTTGTTGAGGGAATTTTGGCACAAAAAAACCCATAGCGTTTACTATGGGTTTAGATATGGTGCCGAAGACCGGACTCGAACTGGTGACCTACTGATTACAAATCAGTTGCACTACCAACTGTGCTACTTCGGCAATAGCGCAAATTATACCAAACTATTTTTCATTGTATTATATAAAAATTAATGAATTAATAATTTTTTTAATGTCAAAAAAATGCCCCTTGATGGGGCATTTTA
>NZ_JAQWSS010000105.1 GCF_029243085.1 Candidatus Thioglobus sp.
AAAAAAAAGCTTGACTTAGTTGATAAAATCTTCTAAATTGTTACTAATTCGATAAAGATGTCGGATTATTAATATAACTAAAGAGGGGAAACTATGTTTGATACTGTTATCGGTACAATCAAAAAACTAACTGAAGCCGGAATGGCTTTAATTGCTTTAGCCATTGTGGTTCAAGTGATCTTCGGTACAGGCGCAGCGGGCGTACCATTTATTGGTGGCGATGTAATCGGCACTATAACGGGTATTGTTGCTAGTCTTGGTTCGCATGGCTTAGTGGGCTTAGCAGCAGTTGCTGTTATCTATGCATTGTTTACGCGTAAGTAGTAATACATAAATACCAAAAAAAAACCCGCCGAAAGGCGGGTTTTTTTTGGTTCAAAGAAAGATTAAATTCCTCTTAGTAACTCATTAATACTTGTTTTAGAGCGAGTCTTGGCATCTACTTGTTTGACGATAACCGCACAGTAAAGTGAGTAAGTTCCGTCTTTAGATGGCAAGTTGCCCGATACAACAACAGAGCCTGCTGGAATGCGTCCGTAAGAAACTTCACCAGTTTCACGATTAAATATTTTAGTTGATTGGCCAATATAAACACCCATTGAAATAACAGAACCCTCTTCAACAATAACACCTTCCACTACTTCTGAACGTGCACCAATGAAACAGTTGTCTTCAATAATAGTTGGGCTAGCTTGTAAAGGCTCTAATACACCGCCAATACCAACGCCACCCGATAGATGAACATTCTTGCCAATTTGTGCACATGAGCCAACTGTCGCCCACGTATCTACCATACTGCCAGAATCAACATAAGCGCCGATATTCACGTAAGAAGGCATTAGTACCGTGTCTTTAGCAATATATGAGCCTCGTCTAGCGCTTGCTGGCGGTACAACACGAACGCCAGTTGCTTTTAGCTCCTCTGCCGACATGTCAGCAAATTTTGAAGGAACCTTATCGTAGTATTGAGTGAAGCCACCTTGCATCGGCACATTATCTTCAATTCTAAAAGATAATAGTACCGCTTTTTTTAACCATTCGTTAACTGTCCAATCGCCAATACCATGTTGCTCTGCAACCCGAGCTTCACCAGAATCAAGCATACGAATGGCTTCATTTACAGCTTGTTTTACTTCCGGCGTGACTGTTTGAGGGTTGATGTTTGCTCTATCTTCAAAAGCGGCTTCGATAATGTCTTTCATGATGGTGTACTAATAAAAAAAGCTATATTATATCAGAGTAGGTTTTTTAATTTAGTCCACAGGCTTCAGCCTAATTGCTAATCATATGCAACAAACGACATATGATAAAATACTTTATGCTTTTTTATATTAAAACCTATGCCTAGCAAGAAAATTGAATTGGAAAATTTATACGATGAAGGTGAGCAGTGGATTCAAAATCTCGGTGAAAAGACAGTACACGCCAAACGCATGGGTGGCCGATTTAGAGATATTAAATGGATATCAATGTTATTTTGGACGCCTTTTTTCATCGGCCCTTATCTGACTTGGAACGATAAACAAGCCATATTGTTTGATATGGATAATCGTCAATATCATTTATTTGATATTACAATATTTCCTCAAGATATTTGGTTGTTAACAGTTATTTTGTTGTTTCTAGCCATTCTTCTAGCTGCTGTTACTACTGTCTTAGGCAGGGTTTTTTGCGGCTATGTATGTTTCCAAACCGTCTGGACTGATATTTTCACTCAGATTGAGCAATGGATTGAAGGCGCACCAATGCAGCGTCGCAAGCTTGAGCAGGCGTCAATGGGTATTGCCAAGTTTAAGCTTAAGATAATTAAGCATTTTTTATGGATTGTAATCGCTTTATTGTCAGGTGTTACTTGGATGTTGTATTTTAATGTGACGTGGGCGGACTATTTTTCTGGCAACGTTAGTATAACCACAATTGCTATCACTGGCGCAATTGCGCTTGGTGCGTATGTATTTGCAGGATTTATGCGTGAACAAACTTGTTTGTGGATTTGTCCTTATTCACGCATTCAAGGTGCGATGGTTGATGAACAAACCATACTCCCTACCTATGATCATTATCGTGGTGAAAGCCGTGGAAAGTTGAAAAAAGGCGTCTATGTTGAGGATAATGGTGACTGTATCGATTGTAATCAGTGTGTTGCTGTTTGTCCGACTGGTGTAGATATTCGCAAGGGCCAAGAATATGGCTGTATTACTTGTGGCCTATGTATCGATGCGTGTGATTCAGTGATGGAAAAAGTCGGTAAACCCAAGGGGTTAATTCGCTACACGTCTTTAGCCGAGTTAGAATTCAAACAAGAGCCTAAAGCTTTATACAAGCGCCCAAGAGTGATTGTTTATAGCGCTATCATATTGGCTGCAGTATCAACATTAGTATATGGAATGAGTACGCTTGCGCCAATGGATCTGAAAGTCTTACACGACAGACAGCCGTTATTTGTTAAACTTTCAGATGGCTCTATCCGTAACAAATATGAATTAAAAGTAATGAATAAGACGGATAAAGATATGCGAGTTAATATTACCTTTGAAAGTCAAATCCAAGATCTTAAGTCTAACAGAACGCTAGATGCTGTAACAATTCCAACTGGAAATGTTAAATCTATTTTTGTTTATCTTTCTGCCTATGAGGCAAATGTTGGCAAGAAAAACGAAGTAAATTTTGTGGTTAAAAGCGATCAATCTACATTAGAATATGACACCCAATTCTTTACCCCAGGGAGTGTGCAATGAGCGTACAAAAATCACCAATTATGATGTTAATGCTAGTGTTGTTTCTGATGCTGGTTGGCGCTACAATCTGGCGCATTATGACCGCACTTGAAACGCATCCTGGTATGGTGGTTGAAGACGCTTACGAAACGGGAGAGCGTTATGGGCAAACACTAGAAAAACGTCAAAAACTACAACAACAAGGTTGGAAACTCGAATTAAAGCTGCCAGAAGTTGTAACTCATGGTGTTGAGCAAACTTATCAGGCGATTAGCACCAAACAAGAAAAACGATTAAACAAGGCTGACGCAACCGCCTATTTTTATCGACCATTGGAGATGAAACACGATTTTTCGCTACCTATGAAAAAAACTGCCGACGGCACTTATCAAGTAGAAGTTATATTGCCATTGAAAGGTCGTTGGGATTTGTTAGTCGAAGTGTCTAAAGGTAGCTTTTTGCAACAGAATTCTGCCAGAATGTTTGCGCAATAAGCGCTAACTAGTCTTCATGGCAATGATTATGATGATGTTCATAAGTTGCCATAAGATCGTCCATTTGATCAGCAAATAAATCATTAAATTGAGAATCTTTTAAAATTGATTCTGGTTGGCCCATGCAGCAAATATGATGATATAAACAGAGTACTTGGGTCGATTCTCTCATGACTCGATGTAAATCATGCGAAACCATTAACACAGCACAACCTTGAGTCTGGTGAATATCTTGAATGAGTTTATATAGATGCATTTGACCATTCACATCAAGATTTTGAGCAGGCTCATCTAAAATCAGTACATTGGGCTTTGCTAATAAGGCGCGAGCCAGCAAAACACGCTGCATTTCTCCGCCAGATAAGTTTTTTAACTCATTATTTAAGATTGATTCAATACTGGTCAATTGCGCGGTGCTGTATAAAAAATCATCATCAATCTTTTGGTTAAGCTTTAAAAATCCCAATACTGAAATCGGAATAAATTCATTGGGAATAAATTTTTGAGGTGTGTAGCCTAAGCGTATGTTATCTAATTTTGTCACGCTACCAGAATCTGGTTTAATAAGACCTAATAGAATCTTGATGAGCGAGCTTTTTCCTGCGCCATTCGGACCAATAAGTGTGATAAATTCGCCTGCCTTAAGTTCAAAGCTTACTTGATCAAGAACACTTTTGCCATGATAGCTTAAACTAACTTGATCAACATGGACGAGCGTTTCTGACATGGGTCTGATAATGATTAAAGTAATGTTATTTTACAACTTAAGTAGTGATTAAAAATTGGTAAAATCACACTCATGTCACACAAGTTAATCTTACTCGATGGCTCGGCGTTTTTATTCCGATCTTATTTCTCTACGTTAAAACAAAATCTAAGCAATCAGGATGGCTTTCCAACGGGCGCTATATTTGGCGTAATTAACGCAATTAAACGTTTACAAAATCAATTTCCCGAAGCAAAATTAATTGCTATTTTTGATGCCAAGGGTAAAAATTTTCGTCATGAAATTTATCCACAATATAAGGCGCACAGAAAACCCGCAGACGATGACTTGGTTATTCAAATTGAGCCGTTGCATGAAATTATTCAAGCGATGGGCTTTCATTTTATTTGTGTGCCTGGGGTAGAAGCGGATGATGTTATTGCTACCTTGAGTTTGTGTGCAGATCAAAATAACATCAAAACTATGATTGCTAGTGGTGATAAAGATCTGATGCAATTAGTGAGCGACAATGTGTCCCAACTCGATATGAAGGGTTGCGTCTACGACCGCCATGGAGTGATTGAAAAAATGGGTGTAGAGCCAGAGAAGATTTTGGATCTGTTGGCACTCACTGGTGATAGCGCTGATAATATTCCAGGGGTGCCTAGTGTTGGACCCAAAACAGCGATTAAATGGCTGCAATTGTATCAAGGTATTGATGGCATTAAGGATAATGCTCATGAAATCAAGGGTAAAGTAGGTGAAAAGTTACGCGACAATTTCGAACTACTAGATTTGTCACATAGTCTTGTTAGCTTAAAATTTGATGTTGATTTACCTTGTAACATCTTGGAGAACGAGCCAGGACAAGATAATGTTAAGCTTGCGGGTTTGTATCAACAATATGGTTTTGCTATGTGGCGTAGGCAATTAGGCGATATAGGTGAAACACCTTTAGTCAATATAGATAACACTATTCAAAGTAACAATTCTGAACCTGAGGTTGCTAGTGCACAGAGCTTAACTCAGGAATATATACAAACCACAGTATTAGACACAATAACTTTTTCCAACATGATTGAGCGTTTAAAAAAGTGCTCAAGCTTTGTGTTTGATCTGGAAACAAATTCCCTTGATTATATGAATGCGCAGATAGTTGGCTGGGTATTTTTAATTGATAAAGATAGTTTTTATGTGCCTGTTGCGCATGACTATTTAGATGCGCCAAAACAGCTTGATTTTGATCAAGTCATGACAGAGCTTAAACCAATTTTGGAAGATAATGATATTGGCAAAGTAGGTCAAAACCTTAAATACGATGCACATATTTTGGCTAATTATCATATTGATCTAAATGCAATAGCAGATGATACGATGGTAAAGTCATATGTGTTGAATTCAGTGGCCACACGCCATAACATGGATGATTTATCAGAATATTATTTGAATCATCAGACCATTTCATTTTCTGATGTTGCTGGAAAAGGTAAAAAACAAATTACCTTCAATCAAGTGTCATTAGAGGTGGCTAGTCCTTATGCTTGTGAAGATGTCATTGTTACCGATCTACTAAATAAAGTACTAGATGATCAAATTGCGCAATATCCAAAACTAGTTAAGCTATATCAGCGCGTTGAATTGCCGATGATTAAGGTATTAATGCGCATGGAACGCAATGGTGTAGAGTTGGATGCTCAGTTGCTCGGCGTTCAACAACTGGATGTCAAAACACAAATGGACAGTCTGCAAGCACAAGCTTACGATTTGGCTGGCAAGGCGTTTAATTTAGAATCTCCTAAACAGATTCAACAAATCTTGTTTTCCGAAGAGGGGCTAGGCTTGGAGCCTAAAAAGAAAACGCCAAAAGGTGCACCTTCAACTAACGAGGAAGCATTAAAATTATTGGACCACCCTTTAGTCGATTTAATTTTAAGCTATCGAACACTAACCAAGCTTAACTCAACCTATTTAGAGGCGCTCCCTAAGCAAATCGATTTTAATACTCAGCGCTTACATACATCTTATCATCAGGCGGTTACTGCAACCGGGCGTTTATCTTCATCTAATCCAAATTTACAAAATATTCCTATTCGTTCTGAACAGGGTGCGCGCATTCGTAGCGCTTTTGTTGCTAGTGAAGGTTATGTTATTATTGCGGCAGATTATTCCCAGATTGAGTTGAGAATTATGGCGCACATTTCCCAAGATGAGCGGTTGTTACAAGCATTTAAAAAAGATCAGGATGTTCATAGTGCAACAGCAGCTACCATATTTAATGTAACTACCGATGAAGTCACCAAAGAGCAAAGACGTCGGGCCAAGGCAATTAACTTTGGTTTAATTTATGGCATGAGTGCTTTTGGACTGGCCAAGCAAATTGATATATCTCGTACCGAGGCAAAGACCTATATAGAAGCCTATTTTGAAAACTACTCCGGTGTTGCGGATTATATGGAAGAGACAAGGGAGTCCGCCAAAATACAAGGTTATGTAGAAACGGTAATGGGCAGAAGATTATATTTGCCACAAATTAACGCAAAAAACAAAATGTTACAACAACATGCATTAAGAACAGCCATTAACGCACCAATGCAAGGCACGAGTGCTGATATTATCAAGTTAGCCATGCTAGATGTAATGCAATGGATAGGTAAAGATAATGCCGACATAATGATGATTATGCAGGTACATGATGAACTGGTATTTGAAGTGAAAGCTGATAAAGCTGATGTGTTTGCCGATAAAATACAAGCCTTGATGGAGGATGCTTATGTTTTAGACGTCCCTTTGAAGGCTGATGTTGGGATTGGTCATTCTTGGCAACAAGCACACTAATTAAAAAAATAAAAAGAAATTTGATATGAAACAAGAATTACAGGAATTATTAATTCAAGCATTACAAGCGTTAATTAGCGAGGGCATTCTAGAGAGTGTGCCGGATAATATTCGTATCGACCACTCTAAGGACAAGTCTCAAGGTGATTTTGCCTCAAATGTTGCTATGGTGTTATCTAAACAAGCAAGGTGTGCTCCTAAAGATTTAGCACAAAAGATTGTTGAAAAATTAACTGATGCAACTGAGATTGAAAGAGTTGAAGTTGCTGGCCCTGGGTTTATTAACTTTTTTATGTCGCAAGGTTCAAACAATCAGGTGCTTGGCGATATTCTCGCCAAAGGTGATCAGTTTGGTTTGTCTGAGTTTGGCAAAGGCCAGAGAATTTTATTAGAATTTGTTTCTGCTAATCCAACGGGACCTTTGCATGTAGGACATGGCAGGGGCGCTGCATACGGTGCAACCGTGTCTAATCTGTTGCGCGCTATTGGTTTTGAGGTTGATAATGAATATTATGTCAATGATGCTGGTCGCCAAATGGACATTTTGGCTACTTCGGTTTATTTACGATATTGTGAGGTAACGGTATTCCCTGATAATGGCTATAAAGGCGATTATATTTTTGATATAGCAAAACAAGTGTCTAATGTTGAGCGGTATGATATTGCTCAAGATGTCTGTAAAGATGAAAAAGATGGCGGCGACAAAGAAAAACATATTGATGAGCTTATTGCTAATTGCAAACGTGTATTAGGGTCAGATTATCAGAAAATTTTTAAGCTAGCTATCGATAGTATTTTGAGCGGTATTAAAATTGATTTGTCAGAATTTGGTATTGAATACCAGCAATGGTTTTCAGAACAATCTTTAGTGGACTCTGGGTTGTCTGAAAAGACGGTTAAGGCGCTACAGAAATCAGGGCATATTTACGAGAAAGAGGGTGCTTTGTGGTTTAAAACCACAGACTTTGGTGATGACTTGGATCGTGTAGTGGTTAGAGACAATGGCATGCACACCTATTTTGCTTCAGATATTGCTTATCATCTTGAAAAATTTAATCGGGGTTATGACAAAGTTATTAATATTTGGGGTTCGGATCATCATGGTTATATTGCTCGAGTTAAGGCTTCGATTAGTGCTTTAGGGCATAACCCGGAGAAGCTGGAAATTTTATTAGTGCAATTTGCTAATTTGTATCGCAGTGGTGAGAAAGTTGCCATGTCAACTAGAAGCGGATCATTTGTCACGCTTGAAGAGCTGCGTCATGAAGTAGGCAATGATGCGGCACGTTTTTTCTATGTATTGAGAAAATCTGAGCAACATATGGACTTTGATTTGGATTTAGCAAAATCTAAGACTAATGAAAATCCAGTTTTCTATATTCAGTATGCGCATGCTCGAATTTTCTCAGTGTTAAAACAAGCAAAAAATATGCCTATAGTTGAAGCCGATTTGTCGTTGCTAACCAGTAATATTGAAGCCTCTTTAGTTAAGGAGTTGAATCGTTACAAGGATATATTGCAAACTAGTGCAGTAAATTACGAGCCACATATATTGGCTTATTATTTACGAGATCTAGCTGGGGAGTTTCATAGTTATTACAATAATAGTGAATTTTTAGTTGAAGATGATGTGTTACGATGTACTAGATTGTCACTTGTGCAGGCCGTAAAACAAGTGATTGTTAACGGGTTAAACGTTCTGGGTGTTAGCGCGCCAGACTCTATGTAAACTATTGACTAAACTTTGAGTATGGATGATCAGGCACAACGACTCCAGGCATTAGACACGTCAAGCTCTTTCTTAATTCAAGCACCTGCAGGATCTGGAAAGACAGAACTATTAACTCAGCGTTACTTAAAGTTGCTGTCAGTCAGTGACTCGCCAGAGAGTGTACTGGCAATGACGTTTACTAAAAAAGCAGTCAGTGAGCTTAAAGCCAGAGTAATCGATGCATTAAAGTCGGCTAGGGGTAAGCGACCGAATCAAGCGCATAAACAAATTACCTATGATTTAGCGTGTGAGGTGTTGTCCAGATCTGCAAAACACGATTGGCAATTAATTGAAATGCCTCAGCGACTTAAGATTTCTACCATTGACGGCCTGTCTAATTTGATCACCAGTCGTTATCCACAGCAAGATACCTGGATTAATAAACAAATTATTACTCAAACTTGGCAACAAGACAATATCTATTTGCAGGCAGCAAAGCACACACTGAATAGTATCGATACCGATGAGTTTGGGCAATGCGTGAGAAATACCTTGCTATATTTGGATAATAATGTGAATCGATTCTACCAGTTGGTTACCTTTATGTTGTCTAAGCGTGATCAATGGCTGAATAAGCTATATGTTGAGGGTGTTTTTAATGTTAAGAGTCTAAAAAATAGCGCAAGTAACATTATCAATCAGCATTTAGAGCAGTTATTAATCTTGGCCCAGTCGCATTTCACGCCAGAATTTTTTAGTGCATTAGGCGGTAATACCCAGATAGAAATTTCGAGCATTAGTCAATTACCAAGACCTGTGTCTGATGATTTAGAAAATTGGAAAATTCTAGCTGATTTGTGTTTGACTGGAAAGGGTGAATGGCGAAAAACACTCACCAAGAAAAATGGTTTTCCTGCAGAATTAAAACAACAAAAGAAAGTAGTGCTTGATGTGTTGACAGAGTTGTCAAGCCAAACAGAGTTAAAAACGTTATTGGGCGAGATTAGCCTTTTGCCAGACGTGGATTTTGATACAAGCAAAATCCAGGCACTTGAAAATATTGCCCAAGTGCTCAAAGTGGCTGTAGCACAACTAACTGTGTTGTTTGATGAGCAGCAGTCAACTGATTTTATCCAAGTGGCTTTAGATGCAGACCAAGCTTTGAGCAATCATGAATCAAGTGATGTAGCCCTGTTCTTGGATTATAAAATACAGCATTTATTAATTGATGAATTTCAGGATACTTCAAACACACAATTCATCTTGATTGAAAAACTCATTGCTAATTGGCAAGAGGCCGAACCTAAGACTTTGTTTTTAGTGGGCGACCCCATGCAATCGATTTATTTGTTCAGGCAGTCTCAGGTGGGTTTATTTTTACAAGTAAGAGAGCTAGGGATTAGCCACTTAAAGCCAAAATTCTTGCAATTAACAACCAATTTTAGGTCTGATAAAGTCATTGTAGAGGCTAACAACACTTACTTTTCTAAAATTTTCCCTCAAGTTGAAAATACACAAATTGGCAGTATTTGCTATTCTTCCTCCGTATCTAATAATGCTGCTAGTCAGAAGGGTGGTGTTGAATTCTATCCATTTGCTTGTAAAGACTACACTCAAGAGGCGCAACAAGTCTCAGAATTAGTGCAGCAAAATATAAACAAGGATGTGGCCATATTGGTGAGAAATCGTTCACACTTAAATGAAATCGTACCTGCGTTAAAGTCTGCAGGTGTCACCTTTGAGGCACTAAAAACAGCACCACTTAAGAATGAATTATTTACTAAAGACTTGATTAGTCTCACCAGAGGATTATTGGATTTAAGTGATAAATTAGCTTGGTTAGCCATTCTTAGAGCGCCCTGGTGCGGCTTACTCTTACCGGATATCCTAACGCTTTCTAGATATCAACATCACGTGATGTTTGATTTACTGGCATTGCCAGAAGTGTTGGAAGGGTTGTCAGTTGACGCAAGGCCAAGGGTTAAGGCCCTGCGTCAGGCGTTTTCAGCAGTGGTTGCAAATACATCAAGATTTAGTTTTGTTCAAAGAATTGAATTTGTTATCCAGCAGCTGTGTCCACAGCAATCTTTAGATGAAAAACAAACCATGATTAAGCGCCAATTTTTGGCAGTTGTTCATGATTGTGAGATGTTAGGTCAACTTGATATTAGTACCATAGAGCAACAACTTGAAGAGTTATACGCGCCAAGTATTACGAGTAATATTAAACTGATGACCATTCATCAGTCTAAAGGTTTGGAGTTTGAAGTGGTAATCATTCCTGGATTAGGTAGGGCGCCACGGGCTAATCAGCCTGCTATTATTCGTCTGCAGGAGTTTTCTGATCAGTCATTGTTATTGGCACCAATTAAGTCTTATCAAGACGTCAATCCAAGTGGTACCTATCGTTATTTACAACATATAGAATCACAGCAAGGTCATTTTGAAAGTATGAGGCTGTTGTATGTTGCCATGACTCGAGCAAAATCAAACTTGTTTCTACTTGGCACGTTAAATAGTAATAATAAAGCAAGTAACAATACATTTTTAAAGTTGCTCGAACCAATATTACATCATCAGTTTGATAAAACACCCAAAATATTGAATGTTGTAGATGTGGCTCTTGAGTCACCCCCGTTAGTGCGATATCGAACCATACAAAATGTGAAAAGCGTAGTGGATAATGCGCATGAGGTGGTTGATTTTAATCAGAGTGTTGATTTGGGTTACAAAAGTCTATTAGGCACTTTTATGCATCAATGTTATGAGTTTAGTGAGTTTGATATTAGTCTCGATGTTATTAGTATGCGTTTAATCGAATTAGGTTTTTCACTTGATAGTATGGATACTTCGAGTAATCATATTAGACGTTTATTGCTTAATACACGAAACGATATTCATTTCAAATGGCTCTTCAAGGAGCGTCAGTCTACTGAAGTTGAGGCTGAATTCATTTATAAAGATAAAAGCATTGTTATCGATCGATTGTTTATCGAGTCTGGAACTTTGTGGATTGTTGATTTCAAGACAGCCGAGCCAAGACCTGGAGAAACGACCGAACGGTATATTGCAAGACAACGCTCAAAGTATGCCGAACAGTTAAAACTTTACAAAGAGGCTTTAACAAATAGCCACAAAGGGGAGATTAAATGCGCTCTATATTGCCCAACGGTTAGTCAACTGATTGAAATAACGCATTAATCATGGCAACAGCATCACAGCCTGCAGAAAACGCCGTGGTTTTATTGCTAAAATCTATGCCACCTATGCCAACAATAGGAATGTCGATAACAAGTTTTGCCTGTGTCACAATCTCAAGTGCACAGTCTGGAGCATTGGGTTTGGTGTTTGATGTAAATAGAGCGCCAAATGCAACATAGCTTGCTCCTTGTGTTTGTGCAGTCTGAGCTAGACTGATATTGTTATAACAACTAACACCAATCACAGCGTCATCACCCAAAATAGATCTCGCTGTTTGTATAGAGTTGTCACATCTGCCTAGATGAACACCATCGGCACCGACTTTTTGCGCTAGGTTAATATCATCGTTGACAATAAATAAAGTATGATGTTGTAAGCATAATTGACGTAATTTGTTAGCTTCAGTTAACTTAAGGACGTCATTGGTGGTTTTGCGCCTATATTGTAAAATACTAATTTTATGTTGAGTAATGATTTTTTCAATTAGACTTAGGTTAATAGGGCTATCAGCCGTAATGGCATAAATACCCTGTATTTTTTCAACTGTATGCGACATCATGAATTTTCAATTAAGACATAATTTATTAATTACAATTTTCATTATAGTGATTATTGCTACTATGTGGCTTATGATGAAAGGGTTGTCTTATTCATTTGACTTACTCAATACTAAAGCTACAGAGGTGCCAGCTGAGAGTAGAACACACTTTCAGGAAGTGGCTTATATAGAAAAGATTGATGAGTTCGCACTTCAGGAGTTTGGTGTCGATCAAGTCTTGTCTCACCTTGTCGAGGCAGATAGTTATTTCAATTTTAAAGATACCCCAGCTTTATTAATTAATCCAAGAGTAACAACTTACAACCTGCACGGTGAGAAAGATTACATTCTCAGTTCTAAACGTGCTCATTATCTAGATAGTGGCGAGGTAAGTTTTAAAGGCAAAGTAGATGTATCTTCAAGTGACGGTATTAAGCATAAGATGAATACGCAAGAACTTTTAATTGATACTCATACTGATGACTTAATTAGTCATAAAGAGGTAACTTATTTAGGAGAAAGTGCCAAAATCATTTCTGAAGGCATGCATATGAGGACCAAGACTAACAAAATGAAATTAACAGGCGATGCGCGTATTCATCAAAATAGTGGCCAAGAAATGTTAACTCGGAATATTTACATTGACCAGTCAAATAAGAAAAAGCACTATTATTCAGATGATAAAACCACCTATTTATCTAATGAGAATAAAATTTACGCAGACGGCATGGATATGGATATGAACAAAAAGATTACTCATTTATTGGGCCAAGTCAACATTGTACAAAATTCAGGCTCAATCATCAAAACTAATAATTTAATACTTGATCAGTCTAATGATCGTGAAGTTTACAAAACTAATGACGATATTCATTACCAATCAAGCATTGCCGATATTCGTGCAAAGAGCATGCATTATGATGCAGCTAGACAAAAAATTAAGCTTGATGGTGGTGTGATAGGGCGCTATGATTAGAAAATTATTATTATTCATAAGTATCATTCCAGCAATGGCCATTGCTTTATCGACTGACAAAGGTCAGCCCATTAATGTTAAGGCGCAAACGGTTATTATCGATGAAAAAGCAGGTCATAGTATTTACAGTGGCAATGCCAAAGTGATGCAAGGATCGCTGATACTTAGTGCAAAAAAAATCCAAATATATAACAACCAAAAGACTGTCACTAAGGTGATTGCAAAGGGTAATAAAGAACAACGTGCACATTATCAACAGAATCAGGAAAATCAATCACGTTTTATTGAGGCAACGGCAAATAAAATCACCTATCTGATTAAAACCGAAATGGTTCATCTTAAAGGTAATGCGCATTTAACTCAAGGGTTTGATTCGTTTAGCGGTGGAACCTTAGATTACGATATAAAAAATGATAAGGTGATTGCTGAGAAATCAAACGACGGCACACAAAGAGTGCGTTTTAAAATTAAACTTTAAGTTATATATCCTTGGAGATATATAAAACTATCTCTACAATAGAAGCTTGTAAAAAACACCATAGGTATAATTTTCTATCTTTAAATATAAATAGGATTGTACTATGTCAAAATTAGTCCCACCACACGGTAGTGACACGATAAATGCGCTAGCATTGTCAGGCGATGCATTAACAGCAGAATTATCGAGAGCTGAATCTTTAGCAAAAATTACTTGCTCATCTAGAGAAGAAGGCGATGTGGTCATGCTAGGTATTGGTGGCTTTAACCCGTTAGACGGTTTTATGGGTAAAGCAGACTGGCAAGGTGTTTGTGATAATATGACTATGACTAACGGTTTATTTTGGCCAATCCCAGTAACATTATCGACTGATGACGAAGATGTAAAAGCGGGTGATGAAATTGCAATTGTAAGTAGTAAATCAGGCGATATCATTGCAACAATGTCTGTGACTGAAAAATACACAATTGACAAAGATCATGAATGTGAAACTGTTTTTAAGACAACTGAAGAGGCACATCCGGGCGTTGTAATGGTTAAGGCACAAGGAAAATACAACCTTGCAGGCCCTATTAAAGTGTTATCAGATGGTGGCTTCCCAGCTAAGTTTGGCGACCTGTACATGACACCAGCTGAAACTCGTGCCTATTTTGATGAAAAAGGTTGGAAAACGATTGCAGCATTCCAAACACGTAATCCAATGCATCGTTCACATGAATACTTAGCAAAAGTTGCTGTAGAAATTTGTGATGGTGTGATGATTCATTCAGTGCTAGGCGGTCTTAAAGCTGGTGATATTCCGGCTGATGTACGCTCAGAGGCAATCTCAACATTGATTGACAATTATTTCGTTGACAATACAGTGCTACAATCAGGTTACCCACTTGATATGCGTTATGCAGGCCCACGTGAAGCTTTATTACATGCATTATTTAGACAAAACTATGGTTGTTCACACTTGATCGTTGGTCGTGATCACGCTGGTGTAGATGATTATTACGGTCCTTTTGATGCACATAATATCTTTGATGAGATTGCTGACGATGCATTAATAACACAACCACTTAAGATTGATTGGACCTTCTGGTGTCATGAATGTGGCGGTATGTCATCAATGAAAACTTGCCCACATGAGGCTAAAGACCGTGTTCTTTTATCAGGCTCTAAAGTCCGTAAGATGCTTTCAGAAGGTGAAGATCTTCCACAAGAATTCTCACGTCCAGAAGTGGCTAAGGTATTACAAGCATACTACGCAACTATAAAGGAAGAGGATAAGGTTGAAGTTAAGTTAAGTGGACACTCTGCCAAATAACAACCTGCATAAACATAATTTCTGATATTTTTTTAATATCACCAAAGAGATATATTGCGATATCTCTATAAAATCATTATGTTTATATAGAACGTACAAAATATAGTAAGTATAATAGTTTGATTTTGACGAACGTAAAATACGTTGGTATAGAAGAAGACAAGAAGAAGCGCCAATTGAAAAATTGGCATAACAGAAGTAATTGATTTAACCTAAGGAGGATGAAACTATGATCAATTTCGATACAACACCAATCGCTTCATTAATAGAAGCGGGCTATACATATGCAGATATGCAAATGTATGTAACGGTTATGATTGCCCTAGTGGTAGTTATGACAATTGCAGACTTAATCCATAAAGGAAGTAAGACGTATTTTGATAATGCTGCTGCAAAAGCTGAAGCACAATTGGCAGCAGGCGACAGTCCGTGTACAGTTGGTAATGAAGAAGGTAGATTAACTCAATTAAGCGCTGGTGATAAAGCAGGCATTTTAGTTAGCACAATAGTAACAGACGTAGCTACAGCTGGTGAATTCGCCAATCCTGTTCGTCGATTAGTTCACATCTTAACAATGTATGGATTTATTCTGTTTAATGCCGCTACAGCTATGATCATCTATGGTGAAGCAGAAACTGCTACATTAGCTCAAGTATGGAACGCAGGCGCAATCTTGTTGTTTATCGGTACATTCTGGTTCTGGTTCTCTTTTAAAGTAGACGGACAAGCTGAAGGTGTTCCTTGGACAAGCGTTACACTTAGAAAAGATATGTTCTCATTATCATTAATGGCGACATCAGTAACAGCAATCGGCTGGTCATACACTGGTGGCGGTACAGGCGTATGGTTTGCTTTTGTAATTTTATCTACAGCATCATTATTTGGTGGAGTTTACTGGTCTAAGTTCTCTCACATGTTCTTTAAGCCTGCTGCAGCTTACAATAAGCGCGTTATCAAAGCTAACGGTACAAATGAAAACTTACCGCATGAGACAAGAGATAGTGAGTGGCAGCAAAACAGACACTCAATGGAGCTTCTTAAAGATGCGCCTAAGAATATGGGTCTAGGTATTAAGCGTGAAGCGCCTAAGCACTACTAAAATTAATTAACTTATAAAAAGAGAGGAAATAATATGCCAACTTTTGTATATATGACTCGTTGTGATGGTTGTGGACATTGTGTAGATATCTGCCCATCTGACATTATGC
>NZ_JAQWSS010000004.1 GCF_029243085.1 Candidatus Thioglobus sp.
AATAAATGACAAATTGTTATTATGGTTTGAATTTTCGTATGTATATGGCTGTGTGGCACCAATGGCAGAGTAAACACCTTCTGCTACTTCTTCAGGTAGTCTGTATAAAATATTGTTAGACTCATGATCACTAACCTTAACAGGATTTAGCTCATCTTTCCAAGTAAAAAAACCATCGGAATAGTTTTTTACATTGGTATAACCCATATTCTCTAATGTTTTAGCGGCGAGTGGTGAACGAAGGTTGCGTCCACAATAAACAATGATCGGTGTATCTTTAGAGGTGACATGATCAGCAATTTGAAACTCCAGCCAGCCGCGCACAATATTAATATTTTGACCGCGATTAATAGTACCTGTAACTTTAAGCTCGGAAGGTGTACGCACATCAATCAAGACAACATTTGGATCTTCATTCAAAATGTTGTCTAGCTCTGCAGTATTGATATTAATAATTTGTTGGTTGACAGATTCTAGCATTTTATTGCCATCAACAATTTCAATATCAGCATGAGAATTTAGCGCACTTAGTGCTACTGTCAGTGTTAGTATTTTTTTAATCATTTTTTTTTTAATCTTTTATTTATGGTTTAATTATGCCTTAGATTGATTAATTATACTAGTTTTATAAATATTATATAAGAATATTATTGACTTCTAATATTATTAATGTATAATACACACCTACACAGCAGCATTGCTAAAAACTTATAATTATAAAAATCAAAAGAGGGGAAAAAATGAAAAAACTAACAACAATCTTTGCACTTGCAAGCGTACTAACTATGGGTACAGCTAATGCATTCTTTATCAATCCAATGAACGCTATGCAAGATGTAAGCGATGAGATGAGAGAAGCGGTTATCGAAGTAACAGGTGATAAGCCAGAAGAAATTATTGCAGGCGTATTATTAGAAGGTGGTAGCGTAATGCCACAAGAAGTGACTAAAGAGTTATTCATGGAAATGGTACAAGTAACAGAAGTAGAAGAAGGCATTACAGGTCCTGAAGTTGATGAGTCTATCAAATCAATGGCGACTAACGAGTCAATCTTACACGTTGCTTCATTCCCATTAAGCGAGCAAATTACAAACGTAACAGGCAAGCCATACCGTCACCTAACAATTCACAACATTTGTGACGCTGCAACAGCTGGTAAGATTGCTGATGTTGACGATCGTTATGCAGTAATCCTACCTTGTAGAATTGCAGTTGTTGAAGGTAAAGATGGTAAGATCAGAATGATCAGCATGAACTCTGATGTAATGAACTTAATGAACCTACCTAAAGAAGCATACGATCCAGCAAAAGAAGTTGCTGACAAGATGGATGCAATTCTTGAAGGTGCTAAAGAAGGTTCTTTCTAAGCTCAGTCAAAACAAGTAACAACAAAAAGCCTGCATTTGCAGGCTTTTTTATTGGATTTTTTTTAGAATAAAACTTAAGGTTTATTCATTGCTAGTCTTATCAAATTAAGCCAGCCGACCATAAACAACAACCCGCCTATCGGTGTTAAAAATACCAGTGGCTGGTAATAAGTCGCGGTGTATAAATACAAGCTTCCAGAAAACAATACAATAGCAAAGGTAAATAAAATACAGCTTAGTTTGATAATGGATGAAGGCTTAAATTGATAATACGCACACAATGCCGCCAACACAATGGTGTGATACATTTGATACGTAGCGGCCGTTTGAATCCTTGCCAGTTCCTTAGCATTAAGCATATCAACCAATAAGTGCGCTGACATCGCCCCAGCAGCAACGGCTAGCGCACCACTCAATCCAATAAAAATCCAAAGTTTTTTCATTTAAAAAATAACGTTACATCCTTGTCAATAAATTCAACTCGCGCGCCCCACTGAGCGGCTAAGTATTTCATACTGGCTTGGTTAAAAAAACAAATATGGGTTGGGTCAGATTTGTAATACCAGGTGGAAAAATCAATGTCAGTATGAAGCATACCCGTCATCACTGCCAGCACGCCATTGGGTTTAAGCATACCATATAAACGCGCCAGTTCTATACCAGGCTCAGCTAGGTGCTCAGCCACCTCAGTAGCAGTTATAAAATCATAACTATTATTAAACACTTGCGGATGGTTCGCATAGTATTTATCAAATAAATCCACTTCAAAGCCCGCATCCTTAAACATCAGTGATAGTGTTGGCCCAGGGCCACAGCCAAAGTCCAAGCCCTTGGCTTGTGGTTGAATATGTTTTAAAACGGGGTTGAATACGGTTGACAAGAATTGTCGATAACCTGCATCATCAGAATCATTTTGATGTAGATCATAGCGGGATTTTTCATCCTTATTATTTAAATGAAAACGCTTAGCTAAAAAAACCAACTCGCAGTTTGAACACTGCCAGTAGCTTGAATTCTCATTTAAATAATAAGACTGGGTCTTATTGTTACCACACAATGGACAAGACGGATCTTGGTTCATTGTGCAGTGCTCAACTAATTAGTGAGAACAAGATCCTGAATGTACATGGCCGTGCTCTAACTCGTCAGCTGTTGCTTCTCTAACATTCTCAATACTTACATTGAAATGTAGTACTTGACCTGCTAGTGGGTGGTTGGCGTTAATGGTAATTGTTTCTTCGTTGATTTTTTCAACGCGCACGATGAATGGGTTACCCTGCTCATCTTGTGATTGCAACTCCATACCAACTTCTAGGTTGTCAATACCTTGTAAAGCTTCCATTGGAATTTCTTGAATACCTTCTTCGTGATGAACACCGTAGCCATCTTCAGGGTTAACTGATACGTCACAAGACTCGCCGATTTTCATACCTTCAAGGGCTTTTTCTAAACCAGGAATAATATTGCCATGGCCTTGGATAAATGGCATCGGATCTTTACCTACTGATGAATCAATT
>NZ_JAQWSS010000007.1 GCF_029243085.1 Candidatus Thioglobus sp.
GCACCAACTTTAATAACTGCAACACCACCAGAAAGTTTAGCCAAACGTTCTGAGAGTTTCTCTTTATCGTAATCAGAAGTTGTTGTTTTAAGTTGCGCTTGAATTTGCTTAACTCGTCCATCAATATCAGCCTTTTTACCCATACCATCAACAACAACTGTCTCATCTTTGCCAATTTCTACACGTTTAGCACTGCCAAGCTGATCTTCAGAGATACCTTCTAAAGAGAGTCCCACTTCTTCAGAGATCACCATGCCGCCTGTTAAAACTGCTAAATCTTGCAAAATTGCTTTACGTCGATCACCAAAACCTGGCGTTTTAACTGCAGCCACTTTCACGATTCCTCTCATATTGTTAACCACAAGAGTTGCTAGCGCCTCACCTTCAATATCTTCGGCGATTATCAATAAAGGTCTGCCAGATTTTTGAGCAATTTC
Source organism: Candidatus Thioglobus sp. (assembly GCF_029243085.1). Taxonomy (GTDB): domain Bacteria; phylum Pseudomonadota; class Gammaproteobacteria; order PS1; family Pseudothioglobaceae; genus Thioglobus_A. The sequence continues at coordinate 438 of NZ_JAQWSS010000007.1, forward strand.
TAATGATGGTAGCAAGTCTCTAATATTTGAGATTTTGTCTTCATTTAATAAGATAAGTGGAGAATCTAAATCTGCACTCATTGAATCTTGATTGTTGACGAAATATGGAGATAAATAGCCTCTTTCAAATTGCATACCTTCAACAACATCCAGCTCATTGTTAAAACCAGAGCCTTCTTCAACAGTGATTACACCTTCTTTTCCAACTCTTTCCATCGCCTCAGCAATAATGTCACCAACACTGGTGTCAGAGTTAGCAGAAATAGTGCCTACTTGTGCAATAGATTTTGTGTCATCACAAGGCTGAGATAGATCACGTAATGCGTTAACTGCAGCTTCAGTAGCTTTGTCAATGCCGCGTTTTAAATCCATTGGATTCATGCCTGCAGAAACAGATTTTACACCTTCAATTAGCAAGGCTTGAGCAAGTACAGTTGCCGTAGTAGTTCCATCACCAGCAATATCATTGGTTTTAGAAGCTACTTCTTTCACCATTTGTGCACCCATATTTTCAAATTTATTTTCTAATTCGATTTCTTGGGCAACTGATACACCATCTTTAGTAATATTAGGCGAACCAAATGATTTATCTAATACAACATTTCGTCCTTTTGGTCCAAGTGTTACTTTAACTGCATTGGCAAGTATATTTACACCATTTAGCATTAAACTTCTTGCATCTGAGCCAAACTTTACATCTTTTGCTGACATATTGATTCTCCTTTATTTAATAATTGCAACAATATCGTTTTCACTCATTACTAGTAGCGATTCACCATTGACGGTAACTTCAGTGCCAGCATATTGACCAAAGACAACATTATCACCTACTGCTACTTCCATAGAAGCGATCTCACCACTATCCATTAATCGTCCACTACCAACAGCTATCACCTCTCCTTCTGACGGCTTTTCAGTTGCTGAATCTGGAATGATTAGACCACTTGCAGTTGTTTTTTCTTCTTCTGTTCTGCGAACAATTACGCGATCGCGTGTTGGCTTGATACTCATTTTATCTCCTACTTAATAAATAATAATAAAAATTTTTAAACAGGGTTTTTTTTAAGCAAAAAGGTTATAGAGATTGCTCTTGTAAACTTGATTTAAGTTTTTTCATTGCCTTGTTTTCAAGTTGACGAACCCTTTCTGCAGAAATACCATATCTGTCTGCCAATATATGTAGGGTCGTTTTTTCTTCTTTCAAGTATCTAGATTGTAAAATATCTAAACTTCTTTCATCTAAAGCGGAAAGTGCTTTATAAAGTTGTTGCTGTTGATTTTTCTGCGAGTCATCAACTAACAATAATTGTTCAGGCGTTTGCACGTTTTCATTAGTTAGATATTGTTCAGGCGCATTTGAATCTTCATCATCGGAATTTTCAAACGTCACATCATTAAACTGTAAGCGTGATTCCATCTCTAACACGTCTTTACGCCTTACCCCTAAATCTTCAGCAATTTGATCAGCTTGATCGTTATTCAAAGAGTTGTATATTTGCGCCTTAGCTTTCTTTAGTTTAAAGAAGAGCTTACGCTGAGCCTTAGTGGTAGCAACTTTAACAATCTTCCAGTTTTTAAAGATAAATTCATGAATTTCTGCCCGAATCCAATATACTGCAAATGAGGCTAGACGCACATTTTTATGAGGATTAAAGCGTTTAACTGCTTTCATAAGCCCAATTGTACCTTCTTGGATTAAATCTGCTTGTTCGAGACCGTAACCCTTGTAACCATGTGCAATAAAAGCGACAAAGCGCATATGTGATAATACAAGCTTTCGTGCAGCACTTAAATCGTGCTCTTCATAGAGTTTAATGGCTAATTCGTGCTCTTCCTCAGCACTTAGTATTGGTGGATATTTTTGAACGCCTAAAGCACTTGAAGTGCTAGTAGCAGGTAGGGCAAACTCTGAACTCATTAAATATTGACGAATATTACTAAGGATTAATATTATAGGTTAAATCAATGAGTTAAGCAAGGATTGATATTTTATTGATTGTTGGGATAATAACAATCGTTGAGAGTGAATAATAGTAGTCAAATCAGCTAATGCTAATGCAAAGTTGTCATTGATCACAAGATAGTCGAATTCATCATAATGCTGCATTTCACTCACAGCGTCTTGCATGCGCCTATCAATAATGCTTTTATCATCTTGGCCGCGACCGGTTAAACGTTCACGTAAAGCAGATTCTGATGGCGGTAAAATAAAAATACCAATCGCATCGGTAAAATTTTCTTTTACTTGTCTAGCACCTTGCCAATCAATCTCCAGTATGACGTCAGTGCCAGTTGCCAACAAATCTCTTACAGTTTGTTTAGCGCTTCCATAGTAGTTGTCAAACACTTGTGCCGATTCAATAAAGCCATTATCGTTGTTAATCTGATCAAACTCTTGCTTAGTGATAAAGAAATAATTTTTTCCATGCTCTTCACCAGGGCGCGCTGCACGTGTTGTGTGTGAAACTGATACGCACAACCCCTCAGTTTTTTCAATTAACGCTTTAACCAGAGAAGTTTTTCCGCACCCTGAAGGCGCGGCAACGATAAATAAGTTAGCCATTATGATGCAGGAGTGTAGCCTTTAATGTCATCAGCACCTTCTTCAGAAAAGAAGAATTTATCCATTTGTTCTTTTAAGTGTTTTTGGGCATTAGGATCCATCATGCTAAGATTGTTTTCATTGATAATCATGGTTTGATGATCAAGCCATTGCTGCCAACCTTGTTTGGATACATTGGCCAAGATTTTCTTGCCAAGATCACCAGGGTAAGGTGCGCGATCTAGCGCTTCTAGTTCTTCGTTTAATTTTACACAGTGTACGGTATTCATAGTTTTCTCAGGTTGATGCCTAAAAATTTTAGACTTAAAAAATAAATGAACACTGATAAGCAGATCGTTGAACCCAATTGGGTGATTCTAGTAAATGCATCTGCATCTAGATAGGCGCCAACCGTCTGATCAAAGTTCAAAATAAAAACAGCCATTATAAAGCTTGCTGTGAAAACTTTAAAAAACATTTTAATTAAATCTTTAGAAAAGCAAAAAATAGACTGTTGATTTAAATAAAAATATAGAATATAAGCATTGATAACGGCTGCTATTGAGGTAGCTAATGCAAGGCCAACATGATTAAAATAATAACCAAAGATAATATTTAAAACAACATTTGAAAGCATGGCGATAACACCTGCTCTAACAGGTGTTTTGGTATCACCTCTAGCTAAAAAGACGGGCGCCAATATCTTGACAACAATAAACGCCATCAGTCCAGAGCCATAAGCCATAAGACTAAGAGATGATTGATGTGCAGCAAATACAGTAAATGCATCATACTGAAATAGGGTGATTATTAAAGGTTCTGCAAGTAAAACCAGACCGGCACATGCAGGCATACCCAATACCAAGCCTAATTTAAGTGCGTAATCAATTGTATGGGTGAATTTCTGATGGTCGTTATTAGCATAATGTTTGCTAAGTTTTGCAAGGGCAACAGTTGCTAAAGCAATCCCAATGAGTGCCAAAGGTAGTTCTAATAAGCGATCAGAATAATATAGCCAGGAGACGCTACCGCTTACTAAGAGTGATGCAATCATGGTGTCGATTAGTAAGTTAATTTGAGACACAGAGACGCCAAAAAGAGCCGGCAACATACGTTTTTTTAATGTTTTTACAGCTTTATGATCTCCCTTGGCAAGCTTGGGTAATTTTCTAATTTTAAGTAAAAATGGAATCTGAAATAGCAATTGTAAAATGCCACCAATTAACACGCCCCAAGCAAGAGCCATAATTGGTTCATCCAAATATTGAGATAGGTAAATACTCGATAAAATCATACTCATATTAAGTAGTACTGGAGTAAATGCAGGAACTGCAAATTTATCATAAGTATTAAGAATGCTACCGGAAAAAGCTACAAGAGAAATAAGCAGTAAATAAGGAAAGGTGATACGCAACATATCTGCTGCTAAATTAAATTTAGTTAAATCATCACTAAAATAAAAACCCCAGGCAAACATAAAGATAACCGCAGGTGCGGCAACAACAGCAACGAGAGTAATAACAATTAGTACTTTTAAAAATTTTGTGCCAATATGATTAATGACGTTTTGAACTTCTGCTTCAGTATGGTTGGCTTTAGCCTCAGCTAAAATAGGGATAAAAGCTTGAGAGAATGCACCTTCACCAAACAATCTTCTTAAAAAATTAGGAATACGGAAAGCAACTAAAAAGGCGTCCGTTAAGCCGTTTGCACCAAAATACTTGGCAATGAAATAGTCACGCACTAAGCCAAGAATGCGTGACAAAAAAGTCATGCCAGTAACAATACTGCTAGACTTTAGAAAGGAATTATCCATTAATAAGGAGGGCGTTACTCCTCAACAGGGCCACGCATAATGCCCACTTTTGAGCCACGAATACAATTAACAAACTGCATAACTTCAGGGCTATCTGCTTCAGAGGATTCTAACTCCTTTAGCATTTGGTCAAGTAAACGACCTGTTGACTCCCTGTATACCACCTTAAAGGCACGTTTAATAGAGGCGATGGCACTTGATGAAAATCCACGGCGACGCATACCCTCAGCGTTAATACTACGAACTCGAGTTTGAGTACCTGAAGCAACCATATAAGCAGGGATATCTTTATTAACCTGACAACCCATGCCGATATAAGTATGCATGCCAATCATGCAGAATTGCTTGACTAAAGTAAAACCACCCAGAATTGCCCAATCATGAACACGCACATGACCTGCCAAAGAAGCATTGTTAGACATAATAACATGATTGCCAATATGACAATCATGAGCAACATGTACGTAAGCCATTAGCATGTTGTTAGACCCAACTCGAGTTAACGATTTTTCTTTTTCTGTGCCACGGTTAATGGTGCAAAATTCACGGATTAAATTGTCATCGCCAATGACTAGATTAGACTCTTGTCCTTCTTCGTAGGTAATATCTTGCGGGTCACCGCCAATAGAGGCAAATGAATAAATGTGGTTATTTTTTCCGATTTTAGTTGGGCCTTGAATAACAACGTGTGCTTCAACAATTGTGCCCGATCCAATTTCAACATTGGCACCAATGATTGCATAGGCGCAGATTTCTGCATTTTTATGAATTTTTGCACTTGGATCTATAATTGCGCTTGGGTCTATAGCCACAGGATTCTCCTCAATAATTTTTTTGTGTATGTTACTCGGCTGCTTTTTGTGTACACATAAGCTCTGATGTTGTTACAACGTTTCCATCTACAGTTGCCTTACATTTAAATTTCCATATGCCACGTTTGACAGTCATCACCTCAACTTCTAAACGAAGCTGGTCTCCAGGCTCAACCATACGTTTAAAGCGCACCTTATCAACACCCACTAACATATAAATTTGTCCATCAATAGGCTTTCCTACTTCTGATTTAAATGCCAAAATTCCAGTTGCTTGAGCTAATGCTTCAACGATTAATACGCCAGGCATGATAGGTTGCGCAGGAAAGTGACCTGTAAATTGTGGCTCATTAAAAGTTACATTTTTCAAGGCAACAAGTGATTTACCAATTTCTAATTCAAGTACTCGATCAATTAACAAGAAAGGGTAGCGATGAGGTAGATAATTCTTAACGTCTTGGATGTTCATTTCCATGATTAATTTCCTTTTAAATGGTTGAGTTTGATATTTAAATATTTAGCAATTTTATCAAGTTTTATTAACCAAACACCAACAATCTGCCATTTTTTATGTGGCATTAAAGGCATGATGCCGGTATACATGCCAGGACTTGTGATATTTTTATCTACCGTGCTTTTAGCGTTGATAACAACATCATCGCAAATATTGAGATGGCCCACAATACCTACCATGCCACCAATCATGCAGCGTTTACCGATATAGGTGCTGCCAGCAATACCTGTGCTAGCAGCAATCGCGGTATCTTCATCGATAACAACATTATGAGCAACATGTATTAGATTGTCTAGTCGCACACCATTGTGAATATAGGTGTCATCTAGTGTACCTCTGTCAATTGTGGTATTGGCTCCTATAGTAACATTGTCACCAATAATAACATTACCTAAATGAGCAATAGAATGCCAATGTTTGTTTGCATCTCTTGCATTGCCAAAGCCTTCAGAGCCAATAACTGCACCAGGCGCAATAACGACCCGATTGCCAATTTTTGAACCTTGAAGAATAGTGACATTGGGTCCTATTATGCAGTTTTCACCAATACTCGTATTATCTTCAACAATAGTATTGCCACCCAAACTTGTATTGGTGCCAATGGTAACATTTGCACTAATACAGCAGCCAGATGCAATGTTTGCGTTGTTTATTTTTGCACTATGGTGAATGCCAATGGTGTGGTTAACATGATGTTTGAATAAGTGTGATACTTGTGCAAAAGCTAAATAAACATCTGACACAATGAGCGCATTAGTGGTGCAAGAATCTTTTAAAGATTCATGAATAATAACAGCACCCGCTTTGCTTTCTAATAAACTTTTACTGTATTTGTTGTTAACAACATAACTGAGCTGTTGAGCCTGTGCTTGTTCAATACTAGCCAGGCTGGAGATATTAAATTTGGCATCACCAATGAGTTCAGCATTGATTAACTTAGCAATTTCCCCCAAATTGTACATTATCTAAACAATCTTAAAAACTAGTGCCCAGTGTAAATTCAATGGTTTTGGTTTGGTCGTTTGCTTTTTTAACCAAAGGTTTGGCTGCATAAATACCTAAAGGGCCAATTGGCGTTAACCAAGAAAAGGCCACGCCCGTTGACACACGAACTTCATCAAAACCAATATTAGATGCTTTCTCTTCAACAGAGCCAGCATCAATAAAAGCACTCATACGCATATTTTTACTGTCATTAACAAACTTCATTGGGTACTAGTTTTTAAGATTGTTTAGATAATGTACAATTTGGGGGAAATTGCTAAGTTAATCAATG
>NZ_JAQWSS010000043.1 GCF_029243085.1 Candidatus Thioglobus sp.
TTAGCTTCATCTACACCAGCGACATCAGCAAAGGTCACATTGGATTCATCCTTAGGAATTAGACGCGCTTTAGACTTGCCAAAACTCATTGGATTCTTACCGCCCATAGCGCCACCAGCACCCTTCATTGTGTAAAGAATAACTGCAATCAATAAAACAATTGGCGCCAATGAAATGATTAATTGCTTAAAAAATCCATCTTTCTCAGGTGGCTTGGCAACAACATTTACCCCGTTGTCTAACAAATCACCCATTAAACCAAGGTCGCCAGGCGAATAGGTTGAAAAACTTTCACCACCGGCTCCAATACCTGAAATATTACTACCTGCAATGGTTACTTCAGAAACATCGCCTTGTTTGACGCTTTGAATAAACTCAGAATAGGTTACTTCGCTTGGCTTGTTATTAACTTCAAACTGACTAAAAATAGAAGTAAGAACACTACCCAACACTAACCATAACAATAAATTCTTAAACATGAGACTAATACTAAAATTATAAAAAAATAAGACAGGTAACTATACCCTATTGCTTACTTATATATGAGCTGATGGTGTTTTTTCAAGGTTTTTCAACAAATAAAATCAAATTCTGTCATAATTCTTTACTTATAAAGTTAAATTACTAACACTATGTCAAAAATTAATCTAATAGCACTTATTTTGTTGTCGACTTTATTAAGCTCATGTGGATTTCATGCACCCGCTAAAAATACTACATTAAACGCAATAATTCAAAGTGAAAAGTCAAATAAATTTGCTGTCGAATTGCAAAAACAATTTAACCAAGATGCGGTGCAAAATCTAACCATTCAAATTGGTGCGGAAATACAAAGAATACAAACCTCTTCTTACACGATAAACAACACCGCTAATAGCTACACATTAAATCTAATTGTGCCTGTTAAAGTATTTGATGCTGAGCAACAATTACTACTATCCCAAGAATTAACTGCCAATACACAGCTTAACAAAACTGACTCATCACAAGCTGATCGCCTGCAAAAAGAAGAGTCATATGCTCAATTAAGACATACTGTTATTAAAAAGTTAATCAGAAGATTGTTAAAACTCAATGAGAATTAAGCCAGAAGCGCTTAATTCACAACTGACCAGCAAATTAGAACCTCTTTATTTTGTTTTTGGCGCAGAACCGTTATTAATCGAACAAAGCTTAGCCAGCATTCTATCAATCGCCAAGCAAACTGGTTTTAATGAAAAAACCAGCTTTGAAATTGATGGTAATTTTGATTGGAATCTCGTCACAGCTGAGATTGCCAACACTTCTTTATTCTCACCTCAGCGTATTATCGAATGCAAGCTGAAAACTGGAAAAATTGGCGTCAAAGGCTCCAAAGCTTTAAGTGCACTTGCTAGCAATATCCCAAGTGATATTTTGCTATTAATATCAACTGGAAAATTAGAATTAGCTCAACAAAAAAGCAAATGGTTTAAAACGCTTGAACAATATGGTGGGGTTATCCAGCACTGGGAAATTTCAAATGATCATTTAGTGGGCTGGATTAGTAATCACATGGCCACTTTTGGTCTAAAAGCAAACCAAGAAGTAGCACAAAGTATTGCTTTTTGCACTGAAGGGAATTTACTGGCTTCAATGCAAGAAATTCAAAAATTAAAGATGACTTACCCTGATGGAAACATCAATACCCAAGAATTCCTTGATCAGGCTCAAGAGCAATCCAAATACACTGTCTATGGCTTGATTGATGCAGCTTTATTTGGAGATACTGTTCAGGTTAGTAAAATTTATAACACTTTGTTAAATGATGCAGCCATGCCCATTCTGCTCAGTAGTGCACTATATCGAGAAATAAAGTCTATTATTGATATGTCGATTGACCTGCATCAAAACAACGATATTAATGCCATTTTACAAAGCCACCAAGTCTGGAACAAAAGAAAGCCTATTATCACTAATACGCTTAAACGCCACCCTTATCAGCGCTTACAAAAACTATTATTACTCTTAGGTCGTATTGACCGCTCAATCAAAGGCATGGATAATGTTAATGTCGTTGATGAATTACACACACTTTTGTTAAATCTAGCCGGAAAGAACCAATGGGCTCAATAAAAAATATAATCACTAATCTGGGAAAAAATGCCAAAATTGCGGCAAAGTCTCTTAGGCGTACCACCACACAAGCAAAAAACAATGCCTTGCTAAACATTGCTAGTCAGATTAACAGCAATCGTAATAATATTCTATCAGCCAACAAAAAAGACCTTGACAATGGCAAAAACAAAGGCTTGGATAATGCATTAATTGATCGATTAATGCTAGACGACCAGCGCCTAGATGGGATTATAGAAAGCCTTAATCAAATCGCCAATTTGCCTGATCCCATTGGGGAAATAACCGATTTAAAATACCGCCCTAGTGGCATTCAAATTGGCAAGATGCGCGTACCTTTAGGGGTTATGGGAATTATTTATGAATCTCGACCTAATGTCACTATTGACGCTGCAGCGCTTTGTCTTAAATCTGGCAATGGTGCAATTTTGCGTGGTGGATCGGAAGCTATTCACTCCAATCTTGCACTTTATGCCTGCGTCAAAGACGGTCTCATTGATGCTGGCTTAAATGAGTATTGCGTACAACTAATTGACACTACAGATCGAGAAGCGGTAAATGAACTAGTGCAAGCTAGCGATTATGTAGATGCCATTATTCCACGTGGCGGCAAAGGTCTAGTTGAAGCTATTAGCAATAGCGCCAAAGTACCAGTCATTAAACACCTGCATGGTGTTTGTCATACCTATATTGACAAGGATGCTGACACTAACAAGGCCATCAAGATTGCATTTAACGCAAAAACCCGACGTTATGGCGTATGTAATGCTATGGAAACGTTACTAGTGCATGCGTCAGCTGCTGGTAGAGTACTGCCAGAACTAATTACAGAATATGCTATTAAAGGCGTGGAGTTGAGAGGTTGTAAACAAACCATGAAATTGTCCAAGCAAATTATTGAGGCAACTGACGAAGATTGGGATACAGAATATTTGGATGCCATTTTATCGATTCGTATTGTTAATACAATGTCAGAAGCCATTGATCATATTGAACAACATGGCTCAGGCCATACCGAATCAATCGTTACTGAGAATTACACATCAGGTCGTCGCTTCCTAACTGAAGTTGACTCTTCATCTGTGATGATCAATGCATCGACCGGATTTGCTGATGGCTTTGAATATGGCCTTGGCGCAGAAATTGGTATCAGTACCGACAAATTCCATGTCCGTGGCCCAGTTGGATTAGAAGGGCTTACTTCACAAAAATTTATCGTCCTTGGTGACGGTCATATTAGACAATAAAATAAAAATTATGAGTA
>NZ_JAQWSS010000045.1 GCF_029243085.1 Candidatus Thioglobus sp.
CTCAAATTAAAGAGGCTTTTAAGCAGGGTGTTGATACGCATGGTGTAGGTTCCGGCGCTTCACATTTAGTCAGCGGACACTCGCGTGTCCATCACAATCTGGAAGATGCATTGGCTGAGTATACAGGGCAAGAGCGCACCCTACTATTTTCAACGGGTTATAGTGCAAATTTAGGTATTTTCTCCGCACTTAAAGGTGAACTGGATTGGGTTCTGCAAGACAAGCTCAATCATGCATCATTAATTGATGCAAACCAGCTCATTGACTTACCATTACAACGTTATTTACATAACAACATTCAATCACTTGAAAAAAAAATAGCCAAACAATCAGGTCAAGCGTCAAACAGCGGTCCTCGGGGAGGGCAAGGCATGATTGTGACTGATACCGTGTTTAGCATGGATGGCGATCAAGCAAAAATTAACGATTTGCAAAAAATCGCCAATAAAACAAATGCAATTTTGATGCAAGACGATGCACACGGTTTTGGTATCTTTGAGCCTAACATTCCAAAAAATTCAATTTATATGGCCACTTTGGGCAAAGCAGCGGGCACAATGGGTGCTTTTGTGGCTGGAAATGAAGATTTTATTGAGTTTTTGATCCAAAAATCCCGCCCTTACATTTATACAACCGCTATTTCACCGGCTATTTGTGCAGCCACACTAAAAAGCTTGGATTTAATCAAACAAGGTGGGCAGCAAGCCAAACTATTGGCTAATATTGATTTTTTCCGCTCTATCGCAGACAGTCTCAATTTTTCTCAAGCTATTGGTTTACCAATTTCACCATCAAACAGTGCGATTCAACCTTTGATTGTCGGTGACAGTGAAAAAGCACTGAGTATTAGTCAAAAACTGTTTGAACAAGGTTTTTACGTTAGCGCTATTCGAGCGCCAACCGTACCCAAGGGTACAGAGCGACTGCGTATTACCCTTAACGCTAATCACACACAAAATCAGATTGAGCAACTATTAGCCTGTATTAAAAATGCTTTATAGTCATACTACAGGTACCGGCCCTGACCTAGTCTTATTGCACGGCTGGGGCTTTAATGCGGAGCTATTTAACAATCTCATTGATCAGTACCAAGATCAGTATCGTATTACTAAAATTGACCTACCTGGGCACGGCAGAAGCGATGAAGTTGCCGGAGGAATTAACGAGTGGAGTAATGAGATTATTAAAATTTTGCCGAATAACCCAATCTTACTTGGCTGGTCATTAGGTGGTTTATTAGCTATTAATATTGCGACAAAAATCAAACTCTCAAAATTAATCTTAGTTGCTTCAACGCCAAATTTCGTACAAAATTCCGATTGGCAGTACGGCATTGACGCGGATAATTTTCAGCAATTTTCTAACACCCTTAAGCAAAACCTATCGAAAGGCCTGAAACGTTTTGTAAGCTTACAAACCCAAGACAAAACTCAATTAAAAGCGCTCAATCAATCCATAGACCAATTTCCAGCATCAACCACTGCACTTAATCAAGGATTAGATATCTTATTAACAACAGATCTAATCGAACCTTTTCTTCAGTTAAATATTGATATACAGATTTATCTTGGCATTAGAGACACACTTATTCCCAGTAAGATTTCCAACTGGTACGATCATAATAACATTAACTCAACTCTACTTGATACAGGACATATTCCGTTTATAGATAGCAGCTTTGAACTATAGTATAATTACCATCAGTACTAAACCTTGGAGAGTTGTATGAGTGCAGTTGTTGGTGTTATTATGGGGTCAAAATCTGATTGGCCAACCATGAAAAATGCAGTTGAAATGTTGGAAGAATTCGGCGTACCCCATGAAGTTCAAGTAGTTTCTGCCCATCGCACTCCAGATCTTATGTTTGATTATGCATCATCTGCACTTGAACGTGGCCTAAAAGTCATTATTGCTGGTGCAGGTGGCGCCGCCCACCTACCAGGCATGGTAGCTGCAAAAACAATTGTTCCAGTACTTGGTGTACCTGTGCAATCACGGGCGCTTAGTGGCCAAGATTCTTTACTATCTATTGCCCAAATGCCTGGCGGAATTCCTGTGGGAACGCTGGCAATTGGCGAAGCTGGTGCAAAAAATGCGGGAATTTTAGCAGCTCAAATTATCGCCAATGAAGATGCATTGGTACGAGAAAAAGTAACTGCCTTTAGAATGAAGCAAACCCAAGATGTTTTAGATAATCCTAACCCTGCTCAATAATTAAATGAAAATAGGCGTACTAGGTGCAGGTCAACTAGGTCGAATGATGGCTATTTCTGGCTATCCATTAAATCATCAATTTGGTTTTTCTGGAAATGCAAATAACGAACCTGCAGCGCTACTTGGGCATATGTTTGTTCATGAAGACAATGCTGACAATATAGAATCCCTAGCTGCATTCGCAGATGTTATTACTTATGAAAGTGAAAACACAAATATTGAGGCAGTTCGGGAAATCAATAAAAATATTCCAGTTTATCCAGGTGAAATTTCACTACACACCACCCAACATCGTGGCCGTGAAAAAGCACTCTTTGATAAACTAAACGTACCTTGTGCTCGCTATTGCATGGTAAACACCTTAGAAGATCTTAAGCTAGCGGTTAAGAAAATTGGACTACCCGCTATTCTCAAGACCGCTACTGAGGGTTACGATGGCAAAGGACAATTTCTCATTGACAACCCTGATCAAATTCAACAAGCGTTTACAAGCATGAACAGCGTAGAATTGATACTAGAAGGATTTGTTAATTTTAAGCGCGAATTATCTTTAATAGCGGTCCGCGACAAGCACAATAATCATAAATACTACCCCTTAGTTGACAACACCCATCACCAGGGAATTTTAAGATTAACCATTGCACCAGCACAAGATATTGACGCCAAAGTTCAAGAGACTGCTGAAAAATACATGCAGACATTACTTGACGCTATGGATCATGTTGGTATTTTAACTATCGAATTTTTTGAAACAGAAAATGGATTAGTTGTAAATGAAATGGCTCCACGGGTTCACAACTCTGGCCATTGGAGTATTAATGGCGCCAACACATCACAATTTGAAAATCATATCCGCGCAATTAGCGGCATGCCTTTAGGAGATACAAACCCTACTCATAAGGTTAGTGCAATGATCAACATTGTTAGTGAGATTGGTCAAATCGATCTTGTGTTGAACATGCCTAATGCACATCTACATTTATATGACAAAACTGAGCGCAAAGATAGAAAACTTGGGCACATTAATATTACTGCTAACTCCTTAAGGGAGCTTGAGAATAGCATACAACAATTACAAAGCTTTTTACCACAATAACTAAAAACAAGGATTTATCAACATGTCAGAACAATACAATTGGCCATCATCAATTCTTTATCACCCAACAGGAGATCCGATTAACATCAAACCAATTGATGACAACGAATCATTTGGTACAGATGAGTTGGAAACTTTTATTGGTGGCCCCGTTGATCACATTAAACTCGATAACGGTATGCTGGTAATTAACGAAAAAGGCAAAGAAATGGATTTACCCCTAAACGATATGGCTAGCAAAAACGGCTATTCATTATATGGTAATGTGATTTTTGTACCTAAAATCATTCAACCAGCTCCAGAGCCTGTTAAATTTAATATAAAAAATTTATAATTAACTCTTTAGCTGAATTCTTTTTCAAGGTAAGCTTTAATATCTGACGATTCAAACATCCAGGTTACTTCCTTGCCTTTAGTAATTTTTAAACAAGGCACTTGCACCTTGCCTGTCTCTTTTTGCATTTCGTCACGATATACGCCACCACGCTTTTGCGCATCACGGGTGATAATGTTAATGTTTAACCCTCTAATAACACGTCTGCTCATAATGCAAAATGGACACGCAAAAAATTGATACAGCTCGATTGTCTCAGCTTTTTTGTTGGCTACCTCTTGCTCCTGCGCGTTTCTTCTTACTTTTTTTACGGGGATCAATCGACTGATTAATGCAATCAATGCGCCTAGGCCGTTTCTAAATGCTTTTAATAGTAGTTTCATAATTTTATTTCCTGTTTTCGTAAGCGGTTAATGTATTTTCGAGCAAAGTGGCAATAGTCATGGGGCCAACACCGCCGGGAACAGGCGTCATCCAACTGGCATTGTGAGTTGCCGCTTCGAAATCAACATCGCCCACAAGTTTGCCACTCTCTAGTCGATTAATGCCTACATCGATAACAACAGCACCTTTTTTAATCCAATCACCTTGAACCATTTGCGGAATACCAACAGCTGCCACAACAACATCAGCACGCTGCAATTTTCCTGATAAATCTGAAGTTTTACTATTGCAAATCGTCACTGTTGCACGTGCGTTTAATAACTCCATTGCCATTGGTCGTCCAACAATATTTGATGCACCTACAACCACACAATCTTTACCGACCAAATCAATCCCAGTAGTCGCCAACATTGTCATTACACCTTTAGGTGTACATGGGCGCAAATAAGCTTTATTTTGCATAAGCTTGCCAATATTTTCACTGTGAAATCCATCGACATCTTTTTCAGGAGAAATTGTTTCAATGACTAAATTTGCATCCAAATGAGCTGGCAATGGCAATTGCACTAGAATTCCATCAATCTTATCATCATTGTTTAAGCGCTCCACTTCATCAAGTAACTCTTGCTGGGTTATGTCAGCAGGCTTATTAATTTTCTCTGAATAAAAGCCCACCTCTTTACAAGCATTATCCTTATTACGAACATAGACAGCCGATGCTGGATCGTCACCTACTAAAATAACTGCCAAGCCAGGCGCCCGGTCTAATTTCCCAACTTTATTAGCAATGTCATTGCGTAAATCTTGTGCTATTTTCTTACCGTTAATAATATTCATTGTTAGCCATTGTTGTGTGGCGCTAAAGCATCTCGCACCTTATTTAAATCTTCTTGTGTATCTACGCCAAAGCCTGTATCGCCACAAGCGTTTTCAACATGTATATCAAAACCTTCATTTAATACTGTCAATTGCTCTAGTTTTTCAACCTGTTCAAATCTAGAACTTGCCATATCCAAGTATTTTTTAATAAATTTTGCACGATAAGCGTAAATCCCAATATGCTTATAACATAACGATAAATCAAAATCCTGTTCATCTCTAAAAAATGGAATAGCTGCGCGTGAAAAATATAACGCCTTGCCAAGCTTATCAAAAACCACTTTGACACAATTTGGATCTAGATATTGAGCTTTGCTTGCAACTGGCTCACATAGTGTAGCCATTTGCATATTGCTTTTGTCTAGATTGCTAGCTACTTGGTTTATTACTTGCGGATCAAGCATCGGTTCATCGCCTTGAACATTGACAACAATTTCATTATCATCAATATTAAGCTTAGTTAGCACTTCTGCAATCCTAGAAGTGCCAGACGTATGCCCAGCAGCCGTCATACAAACTGTCGCGCCAAAATCTTCAGCAACCTGTTTAATACGCTCATCATCCGTTGCAATAACAACTTGAGTGGCGCTACTTTTAACTGCATTTTCATAAGTCAATTGAATTAATGGCTTACCATAAATGTCTTTTAATAATTTTGCTGGCAGTCTACTCGATGCATAACGAGCAGGAATAATAACGCTAAAATTCATTGGCTAGTCTAGCTCTCTGGCTTCTTCTTCTAACAATACTGGAATGCCATCCTCAATCGGATAGGCTAAGCCGCTTGTTTCACAAATCAGCTCATCACCCACTTGTTTTAAGGGTGCTTTAGATTTTGGACAAACTAAAAGTTTTAACAAGGCTTCATCAATCATAATTTTGCAGTTAATTCGTTTAAAAATTTTTCGCCAATATCTAGATCTACTTTTAAGTAGTACATCTTGCCATTGGCAAACTCTCTACATTTTACCCAATCTTTTGCAGTCATAATTATCGGATGATCATCCTCAAATTCCAAGTCATTAATTTGATATTGATAATGATCAATAAAATGATGTTTTTCTACCTGGATATCAAGCTGTGTCAAGGTATGAAAAAAACGATCAGGGTGGCCAATCCCAGCAACCCCGTGACAGTGCCGATTTTTAAATAAATCAAGCGGAAACTCCTCTCCACTTAAAACATGAATAAATGTAATTGGCTTTAGTTGGGCGAAAACTTCTCCGACATGTGCAGATCCATTGTTAATAATAAAATCAACACTTTTAAGTCTATTTTGAGACTCCCTTAATGGTCCAGCTGGAAGAAAAAAACCATTGCCAAAACGCCTATTCCCATCAATTACTGCGATTTCCACCACCCTACCCATTGCGTAGTGCTGAAGCCCATCATCACTAATAACAACATCTAGCTGCTGTTGTTTAATTAAGTCTCGAACTGCCTGAGAGCGATCTTGATTAACCATGACTGCCGCACCTGTTTGGCTAGCAATGAGTAAAGGCTCATCACCCGACACAGTAGCGAGCGTGTCAGATTTTACAGCTAGACTCTTGCCAGAATGAGATCCGCCATAACCTCTAGAAACCACACCTACTTTCTTGCCTTGTTGTTGAAAATAATCAACCAATTTAATAACAATTGGTGTTTTTCCGCTACCACCAACAGTGATATTACCCACCACCACAATAGGAACATCAAATTGATTAATACGAAAAACTCCTATTCGATAAAAAGCTTGTCGTATTTTACTTAAAAGATAAAAAACCCAAGAGATTGGCAATAGCAAATAATTAACAAAACCCCGAGCGTTTAAATCCATTTATTTATGCTTAAAATACTCGTTAGAATTTTCAAATTTATTCTCTGTATATCTTAAGACGCCTGCAGCAATCGTTAAGATCATAATTGCGGCTACCATAATTAGCACATTGAACTTATCTGTCGCTACCAACTCCTTCATATCGATCACTAAGAATCGAGTAATGGCGGTAATGGCGATGAAAATTAAGAATATGACCGGCAATCGATGAGTTTTAAAATAAATACCAGTCATGGCACCCAATTCTAAATAGATAAATAACAGTAAAATATCTTTTAATGATGCAAAGCCTGATTCATGCTGCATAATAACTAAATATTCTCCTACAGCAGACCATACGATTGTACCGCCAATAACAAACAAACCCACCACATGAAACACTTCAATTAAAAAATCTCCCAGTTGATCAATTCTATCTTTAATTGTAGGCTGTTCCATTTTTACTCCTCAATATTTAGTTATTTATAAAGTGCTAATTATGACAAAATATCAGCACAATGAGTATCGAATTTAATATTTCTAATCAGTATTTACGCTCCAATCGAAAAAAAGGTTTTATTTCCTTTATTTCTGGCGTTTCAATGGTGGGACTTATTCTTAGTGTAATGACACTTGTGACAGTTTTATCAGTCATGAATGGCTTTCATAAAGAATTAAGAGAGCGTGTATTGAGTGCCATTTCTCACTCATATATTAGTGAATACCAGGGCAGTTTGTCAGATTGGGAAACTATTCAAACACAAATCAATCAACATCCTCGGGTCATCAATTCTTCACCTTATATTGAGAAATACGCTTTATTAAACACCTCTAACGGTGCCCAAGGAATAAGCGTTAGAGGTGTTATACCAGAATTAGAAAAAAACACTTCTGTACTCCTAGATAAAATTAAGCTTGGGGATAATCAACTAGACAAATCTAGTATTTTAATTGGTGCAGGCTTAGCATCCCAATTAGGTGCCTCTTTGGGGGATAAAGTTACTTTATTAACGCCAGAGTTAACATCGAGCATTATTGGCATTCAACCACGTTTTAAGCGTTTTACAGTGACTGGTATTTTTGATGCAGGTGTTAACGAATACGATAATAATTTAGCTTTTATTCAGCTAGAGCAAGCGCAAAAACTATACTCTATGAAACGTAAAGTTTCCGGCATACGACTTAAAGTTGATGATTTGTTTCAAGCAAAGAAAATTACTCGCCAAGTGGTGGCTACATTGGGTGGTAATCAATATTATGGTATTGATTGGACCCAACAAAAAGCCAATTTTATCAAGGCGTTAAATCTAGAAAAACAAATGATTGGTATCGTTTTGTCTCTGATAGTGGCAGTCGCAGCCTTTAATCTAGTTTCGATGATGGTTATGGTAGTAACTGACAAAACAGCTGATATTGCCATTCTGAGAACACTTGGCATGACGCCAAAACGTATCGTTAAGATATTTTTCTATCAAGGGATTACCATTGGTAGCATTGGCATTGTCATTGGCCTTATACTTGGCGTTTTACTATCACTTAATATTGAAGTAATTGTGAGTAGTATCGAGTCTATCATAGGGATTGAATTTTTTCCAAAAGATGTGTTTTATATAAATCGATTCCCATCTGAAATTCATCTAAGCGATATCATTAAGGTTGCTTTAGGTGCATTGGTACTTGTTATTCTTGCATCTATCTACCCAGCAAGTCGAGCTGGCAAGGTATCAATTGCCAAGGTGCTAAACCATGAATAGCATTATTAAATGTAGAAAAATAAGCTATCACTATAATGATGGTACTAACAATAACCAAATTATCAATAACCTTGATCTAGTCGTTCAGCCTGCAGAATCTATTGCAATATTAGGCCAGTCTGGTTGTGGAAAGTCTACATTGCTCAATTTATTAGGTGGAATGGACAAGCCAACTCAAGGTCAGATTGTTATTAACAAAACGGATTTAAATGGATTGAGCGAATCTCAAATGACTGAACTCAGGGCTGATAATCTTGGATTTGTTTATCAGTTTCACCATTTGCTAAAAGACTTTAATGCTTTAAAAAATGTCATGATGCCTCTTCTTATCCAAGGAGAAAGTCAAGCACAAGCACAAACAAAAGCACTTGAAATTCTCACGACCGTTGGCCTTGATCATCGCTTAAATCATTTACCAAGTGAACTTTCAGGTGGTGAACGTCAACGCATTGCTATTGCCAGGGCATTGGTTACAAAACCTAATTGTTTATTGGCTGATGAGCCAACTGGAAATCTTGACAATAAGAATGCCATTGAAGTATTAAACTTAATGATTGAATTAAATCAAGCACACGATAGTGCTTTAATTATTGTCACTCACGATGAGAAAATTGCCAAGAAAATGCAACGTGTTTTGGTGCTAGAAAATGGTCGATTTAACTAATTGAAGAGCTTTTTTTAGTCAGAACATTATTTTCGTCAACGTAACACAAGCTTGGCGCATAATTCTTTAACTCATGCTCATCATAACTAGCATAAGCAGCAATGATGAGCAAATCGCCTACAGAGGCTTTATGCGCGGCTGCACCATTGACTGAAATAACACCGCTATTCTCTTTACCCCGAATTGCATAAGTTGTAAAACGATTGCCATTGTCAATATTATAGATTTGAATCTGTTCGAATGTGCGAATGCCAGCCGCATCTAACAATACGCCATCAATTTCGCATGAACCTTCGTAATTTAGCTCAGAAGCTGTTGTAGTAACGCGATGTAGTTTTGCTTTGAGAAAAGTGCTATGCATAATAATTGCTTACAGAGCTTAACTTAACAATTGAATCATAATACCGGCTGCAATCGCAGATCCAATAACGCCTGCCACATTAGGACCCATAGCATGCATCAGTAAGAAATTATGCGGATTAGATTCTAAACCTACCTTGTTAGAAACACGTGCTGCCATCGGTACTGCAGATACGCCAGCAGAACCGATCAATGGATTGATCTTATTCTTACTAAATAAGTTCATCAGTTTTGCCATTAACAGGCCGCTTGCTGTGCCAATTGCAAATGCAATCATGCCTAATAATAAAATGCCCAATGTTTCAGGCTGTAAAAATTTATCGGCCATTAGTTTTGAACCAACAGCTAAGCCTAAGAAAATTGTGACTATATTGATTAATGCGTTTTGTGTAGTATCACTAAGGCGATCAACCACACCAGACTCTTTCATTAAATTACCAAAAGCAAACATACCTAACAATGGCGCTGCATCTGGCAACAGTAGTGCTACCAACATTAATAGCATAATTGGGAAAATAATTTTTTCTGCAGTTGAAACTTCACGCAATTGTACCATTTCAATTTGACGCTCTTTTTCAGTCGTTAGTGCGCGCATAATTGGCGGCTGAATTAAAGGCACTAACGCCATGTAAGAATAGGAAGCAACTGCAATAGCACCTAATAATTCAGGTGCTAATTTGCTAGCCACATAAATACTAGTCGGGCCATCAGCACCACCAATAATGCCAATGGCAGCAGCATCTGTTAAACTGAAATCAAAGATACCTATCGCAGTCAGACCCATAGCACCTAGAACAGTAGCAAAGATACCAAATTGTGCAGCCGCCCCTAATAACAATGTTTTTGGATTGGCCAATAGAGGTCCAAAATCTGTCATGGCACCCACACCCATAAAAATTATCAATGGAAACGCGCCAGATTCAATACCTATAACATAAAACAAATGTAATATGCCAGTGCCTTCTGCAATACCAGCACCAGGAATGTTTGCCAAAATTGCACCAAACCCAATCGGCAATAATAATAGCGGCTCAAACTTTTTAATAATGGCTAGATATAACAGTAGCATACCAACCAATAGCATCAGACCTTGACCCCAGGTCATCTGATATATTCCTGTATTAAGCCAAAGTGAATTCAATTGTTCCATAAGAATCTCTAAGTAATTATGCTAGTGACAATAAAGTTTGACCAACGGTTACAGAGTCACCTTCTTTCACGCTAATTTCAGTAACAACACCAGCTTTGGCAGATTTAATTTCGGTTTCCATTTTCATAGCTTCCAAAATAACTAAAACATCGCCTTCATTCACCTTTTGATTAACCGACACCATTACCTTCCAAATATTTCCTGAAAGTGGTGCGCCAATCGGCTCTCCACTTGTTGCAGGAACCTCATTAACGATCTCTTTTGTAGCCGAAGGTGTAGACTGAGTTTTTGCAGATGCAGGCTGCATTGATGTAACATCCCCACCAGCGGATACATCAACTGTATAAGAATTGCCTTTAAACGATACCGTATAAGTCCCCTCTTCACTATCTGGCACTGAACAGCCATCCGTTTCTTTTGGTGCTGGCTCAAAGAAACCAGGATTGTTACGATTTTCTAAAAACGAAATCCCCACTTGTGGAAATAGCGCATAAGTCATTAAGTCATCTATTTTATTTTTAGCTAGCTGAATACCCTTATCAGCAACAATCTTATCAAATTCTTGTTCAAGAATATGCATTTCTGGCGCTATATTATCAGCAGGACGACAAGTAATCGGCTCAGAGCCGTCTAATACTTTTGCTTGTATTGCTTGATCAACGGCTGCAGGTGTTGCACCATATTCTCCCTTTAATACGCCAGCCGCTTCTTTGGTAATGGTTTTATAACGCTCGCCTGTTAACACATTAAGCACAGACTGAGTGCCAACAATTTGAGAAGTTGGTGTCACTAATGGAATATAACCAAGATCCTTCCTAACACGTGGAATTTCAGCCAACACTTCATCCATTTTGTCCGCTGCATTTTGCTCACGTAACTGGTTTTCCATATTGGTTAACATGCCACCTGGCACTTGCGCTAACAATATTCGAGAGTCCACACCTCTTAATGACCCCTCAAATTTAGCGTATTTTCTGCGAATTGGTCGGAAATATGCATCGATCTCTTCTAGCTTTTCTAAATCCAGCCCGGTCTTTCGCGGACTATTTTCTAGAATAGAAACCACTGAGTTAGTCGCCGAATGGCCATAAGTCATACTCATAGAGCCAATTGCAGTATCAACACGATCAATCCCCGCCTCAACCGATTTAATGATTGTTGCTGTAGAAAGTCCAGTAGTTGCATGAGCATGAAGTTGGATTGGAATATCAATCGTTTCTTTAAGCTGCTTAACTAAATCATAGGCAACATATGGCTGCAATAAGCCAGCCATATCTTTAATGCATAAAGAGTGCGCACCCATGTCTTCAATGCGTTTTGCCATGTCTAACCAAGTTTGTGTATTATGCACCGGGCTAACAGTATAAGAAATTGTTCCTTGTGCATGCTGATCCAATTTAACTGCTTGATCGACAGCTGTTTTAAGATTTCTAACATCATTCATAGCGTCAAAAATTCTAAACACACCAACGCCATTTTCTGCACAGCGATCTACAAATTTACGGACAACATCATCACTGTAATGACGATAACCCAATAGATTTTGACCACGCAACAACATTTGTTGTGGCGTATTTGGCATAACAGCTTTAATTTCACGAATACGGTCCCAAGGGTCTTCGCCTAGATAGCGGATACATGAGTCAAAAGTTGCACCGCCCCATGACTCTACTGACCAATAGCCAATTTTGTCAAGCTTATCTGCAATTGGCAACATATCATCAATGCGCATACGAGTTGCAAATAAAGATTGATGTGCATCTCTAAAAACAAGCTCTGTAATCTCTACTTTTTTTCCTTCAGCGTTTTTTATTGATTTTTTAGTCATATTCCTTAAGAAATTTAGCATGATCCTTATGCTCCCCTGTGCATCTTGATTGCTTGTTCAATAACAAACTTCGTCTCTTCGTCAATTTCTTGCTCAAGAGTTGTTGGAGTGTTATTTGGCTCCGGCCTATCAGCAGCACGAGCCAGGATTTTTTGAATAATGCTTGACATTAATTTGGTTACAAAAACCAATAATGTTAAGAACAAAAAAACAAAGCCCATACCAAACATGGTTAGGTTTAAAGCCTGTGTTAAAAGTTCTGCTTGTTCCATACTCATTACTCTTTATTTTAATTTGGTACCGATGGACGGGGTCGAACCGTCACTCCGTGAGGAACCGGATTTTGAATCCGGCGTGTCTACCAATTCCACCACATCGGCAATAAACTTTTTTACTTGTGTCTAAAAGTAATCCTACCTTTAGTAAGGTCATAAGGTGTCATTTCAACAGTTACCTTGTCACCAGGTAAAATTCGAATATAGTGCTTTCGGATTTTTCCAGAAATGTGTGCTAGAACACTATGACCATTTTCCAATTCAACCGTAAAAGTTGTATTAGGTAGCTTCTCTTTGACCACGCCTTCTAACTCAATGTAATCGCTTTTTGACATAAATAATTATAAATTTGAACTTAGTAAATTGGGTTATTTTACCCGAATGTCACCTCTTAGACAAAAAAACCTAAACACTCTTATAGATTTGAAATAAGCTATAATTAGCCTATCTTTAACTAACCTTAAGCACAAATGCAGTTAAGTTTTGAATTTTTCCCACCTAGAACTGAAAAAGGTAAACAAAATCTTAAGCTTGTTCGTCAAGAATTAACAGTTGTCAATCCACACTACTTTTCGACCACATTTGGCGCAGGCGGCACAACACAAGAGGCAACATTAGAAACAGTTCTAGATATTCAAGCCAATGATAATATTTCAGCAGCACCGCATTTATCTTGTATAGACTCAGATAAATTAAAAATTTTGTCTTTATTGAAGCAGTATCAAGCTGCTGGCATTAATCGTGTTGTTGCACTACGCGGTGACATTCCTTCAGGTGTGCGTGACATTGGTGATTTTCATTATGCTAATGAATTGGTTGAATTTATCCGTCATGAGTTTGGCAATTACTTTCACATTGAAGTTGCGGCTTATCCTGAAATGCATCCACAAGCAACAAATATGAATACTGATATTGAACATTTTGTTAATAAAATTAAAGCTGGTGCTGATGGTGCAATTACTCAATATTTTTACAATGCAGATGCTTATTTTCGGTTTGTTGACGAGGTGCAAAAAAATGGTATAGATGTACCAATTACCCCAGGCATTATGCCAATAACCAATTATGACCAGCTGTTAAGATTTTCCAATATGTGTGGTGCGGAAATTCCTCGATGGATCGAGAAACGCCTATCAACTTATGGAGATGATCTTGCCTCTTTAAGCGCCTTTGGGTTTGATGTTGTGTCCAACTTATGCGATCAACTCAAATCTCAAGGTGTTGAGAGTTTTCATTTTTACTCGATGAATAAAACACAACCTTCATTATTGTTAGCACAAGAGCTTAAGTGACAAAAAAATTTAAGGTATTTTTTTTAATGAGAGCTTCGTTTCACCCAATCTTGTAATTCAATCAGTAGTCGCTTGTCTTGTTCATGACAACACTGTTCAAGTGCTTCTAAGCGCACTCCAAGTTCTGAGAATGTCAGTTGAAAATGCTCATTTTTTAGCTTTTCTTTATACAGCTTAGATTTCAATGAGGCAACAACTGTCATTAACATTTGTTCGTTTTCCTGCTTAATGGTATCAGCCGCACCAGCTTTGTATATCGCATCCGCTTTAATTTTTTGCAGCTTTTGTAGATGTGTATCTTGTTCCGACTGTAAGCTTTTAGATGGATAAGCCAGTCGAATACTATCCGTCGTTACATAACCCTCATGTGTTTGTAATTTACCAGAATTTATTTGATCTTGAATATTGGCACGGCTTACACCCAATCGACGAGCTGCTTGCGAAACACTAAGTTTAATCATGTTATTTTCTCTCCTCAGAAAAATATCATTTGCTATTGAATAAATTAATCCACTTTCATTTAATTGTCAAGTGTATCCATATTTACCAATACTGTAACGATGGCTTGATCACTAATATCAGGGGTGATTAGCACTCGTAAAAAGCCAAGTGATAGAGCATAATCTTGGATACGCTTACTCAAAACCACTAATGGATACGTTTTTAATTGTTCTAAACCTTCTAATTGATTTGCAAGCGCTATTAATCCGTCTAAATTTTCATTGCTAGTAACACTAATAATACCTTGGTCAGTGGTAAGAAATTCCTGAAGTGACTTTTTATGACGAAGTGTTATTGCGCAAATGACACGATCATAAACCTCCACGTATTCCACTCTATTATCGGTTTTTTCCAGACCAATTCTAAGGGTTTCACGACCACCCTTGCCTCTAAAAATCAAAATATTTTTTTTCTGCAATTTAGCTACTGAATCAAGCGCTAATAATGCTTCACTAGATGGCTTATGTTTTGGGAAATCATCAACAGTAATACCGTAACTATTAAGTTTTTTGGCAGTGGCAATGCCCACTGTAAAAATTTTTGAATAGCGAATCTCAGCGAGTATCTTCATGCCATACTCAACAGCATTGGCACTGATAAAAATAACAGCATCGTATTGATCACGTTGTGGTATTGCGTCAACAGCCTGAACCTCAAGTGTTGGAAATAACAAAGACTGGTGTCCGTTATTATTTACTAAAGACTCAAGTGTTTTGACTTGCGCCAATGGGCGCGTTAATAAAACTTTCAAAATTTAAAATCCAAGAATTTCAGCGATGACTCGCACTTTATTTAACGATTCACTTTCTGCATTCTGACAAATTAGAATGGTGCGTTCGTTAATAACAGCCGCCTGTTGTATATAATCTCTGATTTGTTTCTCGTTCCGGCTATTTTGCGTATACAAGACAGGAATATGATTAAAGTACAGATGCTTTCCAGCTACCTCTTTAACTGGTAGCTCAAGTTGCAGTTGATTATTTGACTGAAACGAAACTTGAAATCCTTTAAATAAGGATATAACTTTATCACTTGGCAATTGATCTAACTCACAAAACAGAACAAATAAAGATTTATATGATTCAATGGCGCCAAGCAAAGTGGTCAACTCTTTATCATTATTAATTAATTTAGGACTAACACTAAGAGCTAACTCAAACTCTTCATCGGAATCTTCCAACTCTTCAAAAATAGATTCTAAATCTTCCTTGGTGTCAATTGGCAAACAAAGTGCTTTAAACTGAGTTGCATAATAATCAAAACGCCATTCACTAGGCAAGTCTTCTGGATAAAAATCATCTATCAAATCTAGACCACGACGACCAATTAAAAACTCTGTTTTACTCATCTTCTACAATACGGCCTTTATAATAACCAAAAAAAATAACAAAAAATCAATATGCCCGATATTCTACTACCAATTATTGCCTTATTATCAGGTTTTATACTTTTAATTTGGAGTGCCGATGAGTTTACTGACAATGGCGCTAAAATCGCTAATATTTTTAAAGTTTCGCCACTGATCATTGGGTTATTAATCTTTGGTTTCGGCACGTCAGCGCCAGAGATGCTTGTATCCGGATTGGCGGCCATGGACGGCAATACCGGGCTTAGTATTGGTAACGCTATTGGCTCTAACATCTTTAACATTGCTCTAGTGCTTGGTATAAGTGCCATTATTATTCCCATTGAAGTACACCAAGATATTTTAAAGAAAGAATGGGTATTTTTAATGGTGGCCACTCTAATTGCCGGACTACTGCTATGGGATTATCGTCTTGATGAAACTGATGGGCTGATCTTGTTAACTCTACTTATTCTATTTTTAACTTACACTTTTAAAGAGTCCAAAAATAAATCGCATCATGAGTTTGACGACCTAGAGCATGACATCGATCGTAGTCAAACAGCCAAAACCTGGATTATGCTACTTGTTGGATTGGTTGTGCTAATTTCTAGCGCTAAGTTAGTGGTTTGGGGCGGTGTTGAAGTGGCAAAAGCTTTTGGTGTTTCAGATTTAATTATTGGACTAACTGTCGTGGCCCTTGGCACCAGTTTGCCAGAATTGGCTGTGTCAATTACTAGTGTTTTGAAGAAACAATACGAAATGGTTGTAGGCAATGTAATCGGATCAAATTTATTTAATACCATTGCAGTACTAGCCATTCCAGGACTTATTCATCCATCTGACGTTCCAACAGAGGTTATTAATCGCGACTATCCGATTATGCTACTATTAACCATTTTGCTATTTGTTGTTTCATACAAAATCAGTAAAAAGCACATTATCAACCGATTTGAAGGGGTTGTATTGGTATCTGTGTTTAGTTTATATATGTGGCAATTATTTTGATCATTGAATTAAACAGTACTGACGAAACAAAAGCTTTCTCTCAACAGCTTGCTCGTCACGCTCAACAGCTTGATCAAGGTGTGGTGATATACTTAGAGGGGGATTTGGGCGCAGGTAAAACCACATTAGCTCGCAGCTTTATTCAAAATTTTGGATTTGATCGTGTCAAAAGTCCTACTTATTCATTGGTTGAAAGCTATATTAATCAAGATATTAACATCCATCATTTTGATTGCTACCGTTTAAGCGACCCAGAAGAGTTGGAATATATTGGCATACGAGAATATTCAGGACCTGGTCATATTCAACTGATCGAATGGGCTGAGTTGGGTCAAGGAATGATTGAGCCAGCCGATATGACTATCAACATAACTGGAGAAGACAACAGTAGAACGCTATCAATAGCCGCACATAGCAAGATAGGTAAACAATTGCTAGCATGTTTAAACTCTTAACCTTAGTAATTAGCTTATTACTATTAAACAGCTGTTACGCTGAGAACAAAACCACCACCTTATATGATTTTCGATTTTGGAGTTCTCCAGATCGAACTCGTATTGTGATTGACACCGACCCAGATATTAAATTTTCAATCACTCAAAATAAGGAGCGATTTACAATAGACATTCATAATGCCAAACTTTTAAAATCAACCTATAAAAAACTATTTTTTACAGATAAGCGCATAGTAAAAACACGCATTAAACGTAACAAAACCATCCATCAGTTGACGTTTAATCTGGCAACTGAATATCAAATTAAAAGTTATACACTTAAACCTAACAAAAAATACAAGTACCATCGACTCGTTATTGATTTAAGCGACTTGGCAAACAAGACTCCCATCAAGGTTGAAGTTACAAAACCCAGTAACAACAAAGCAACAGATAAGATAATACTAATTGATGCAGGTCATGGTGGTGAAGATCCTGGAGCAATCGGCCGTCGTAAAACTTTGGAAAAGCGAATAACACTAAGTATTGCTAAAAAACTTGCTAGAATGATTAACAAAACGCGTGACATGAAAGCAATTCTAACAAGAACGGGAGACTACTATGTTAGCTTAAGCAAGCGCATTAACATTGCACAGGATAACAAGGCCTCACTACTTGTTTCAATTCATGCTGATTCGGTTGAAAGTCCTAAAGCTAATGGTGCATCAATTTACACTTTATCTAAACGAGGTGGATTAACCAAATTTGCAAAGAAATTAGAACACTCACAAAACACAACTGATCAATTTGGAGTTGCAGAAAATATGAGTAATAACGATCAGTACTTAAATAAAATTCTTTGGGATTTGTCTCGCAAAGATAGAAACATTCAAAGTAAAAAACTTGGGAAAAACATCTTAAGACAATTAGTAAAAATTGGCTATTTACACAAGAAAACCGTTCAACAAGCAGGTTTTGTCGTCCTCAAAACGCCGGCTATTCCTTCGGTTCTAATTGAAACCGCATTTATATCAAATCC
>NZ_JAQWSS010000017.1 GCF_029243085.1 Candidatus Thioglobus sp.
ATTAATGAAATCAATTTTAAAATCCTGCTCAAGCACTGGTGGATTATTAGCAAAATCTATTATGCTAATTGAGTCTAATAAAAGGCCATTTTGCGCCTTTAATTTGGATTTAAGGTTTAATAATAAGCGTTGATATTTATCTATTGATCGCGTTAATGTATAAGCATCTCTTGGTAGAATATTTGCTGTATTTAATACATTCGTTAATTTTCCGATAATGTTATTAACTGCTACCAATTGCCACTGGTAGTCCACCCAATCAATCAGCTCAATAACTTTATCTTCAATAAAATCCTCTTGAGCTTCGGCAAGAACTAACTTTTCATCAAAAAAATCTAAAACTGCCAAATCATAGGTCTTTTGATCAATCAAACCATTTCTATTTTTAAGTAGTGGTAGCGTCCAACTAACATTTATTTCATCTAAATATTCAGTGGTGCTCTTATTTTTTTGATAACCATTTTTATCATGCATTTCTTCATCTTTAATTGGCAATGACCGATCAAAAGAAAAAGATAATTCAGAACCATTACTAAAGAAGTTTTTTGATAGATCGGATGAAATTTTACGCACTTGTTGACTGGTATTTTGAGCGTAGTCAGCGCTTGAAGTATAGTCATATTTAAACTTACTTTTATGAATACGACCTAACTCTGCGCCAATACGCCAATCCCAATCTTCATAATTAACCCTATCACCTAACATTTCAATCTGTTTGATCTCAAGATTAAGTATTTCTCTTTCAAAAAACTCATTGGAGTTAAGCAACTGATTTATAAAGGTTTTTTGAGAATACGAGGCAGCAGGTTTGCTTAATAAAAAAATAAATATCATTAATAACCGCATCATTATGACCCATTTAAATTAAACAATTATAAGTAAGATTAATTTCACATAAATATTCATTTCGCGCACTATATTTGGTAAAATTGTCTAGTTATTTTTTGATAATAAAAGATGCAGGGAATACCAGATAATATAAAACTATTAAGCTTCGCTAAAAAAGGGTTAATTTTTTCACAGACATACTCTGTAAAAGATTTTCCTAGAATTAATGAAATTGTCACCAATACGGATGACAAAGTCAAAGCGAGCTTAAGTTTTTATATTGAGAATGGCAAAATTCCTTGTATTGAAGGTAGTATTGAAATAGACGTTGCTCTGGATTGTCAGCGCTGTCTGGATGAGGTTAAACTTAATTTAAACCCTACGTTCAAATTAGCTTTTATTATTCATGAAAATCAAGCTGAGGAATTAGATCCAAGCTTTGAGACAATTCTGAATGCAGATGAAGAATTCTCAACAATAGAATTTTTAACGGATGAGGTGCTAATATCCATTCCAATGATACCGATGCATTCACACGAATGCCAATCGTACAAGGATAAAAGCCCAGTAATAGAGCAAGAAGAGCGTAAAAACCCTTTTGCAATTTTAGAACAATTAAAAAACTCAACAAAGGAGTAATTAAAATGGCTGTACAAAAAAGTAGAAAAACACCATCAAAAAGAGGCATGCGCCGTTCACACAATGCACTAACAGGTCCAGCATTATCTGAAGATCAAGAAACTGGTGAGATTCACTTGCGTCACCATGTGACTGCTGATGGCTACTACCGTGGTAAAAAGGTAATCAACACAAAAGACGTTCAAGAAGTAGAAGCTTAATACTTCCATGACTATTAAGGTATCAATCGATGCCTCAGGGGGAGATCATGGAATACCTGTTACAATTAAAGCGGGTATTAAAGCTTTGGGTGTGTTTAAAGATCTACATATAACTTTTGTAGGTGATCAGTCTTTAATTAAGACTGAATTAAATAAACACTCCCCTTCCGATAAAACTTCTGCCAGAATTCAGATCGTTCATGCTACTGAGGTAGTATTAATGGATGAATCTCCTGCGCTCGCTCTACGCAAAAAGAAAGACTCATCAATGCGTGTCGCCATCAATTTAGTCAAATCCAATGAAGTGGATGCCTGTGTTAGTGCTGGCAACACTGGTGCACTAATGGCTATTTCCCGTTTTGTACTAAAGACGATCAAAGGCATTGACAGGCCAGCTATCATGGGGCGCATGCCAACAATGACTGGCCATACTCACATGTTAGATTTAGGCGCCAATGTTGATTCAAGTCCGCAAGCTTTACTTGAGTTTGCCACCATGGGCGCTATTGCCGTTGAGCAAACCGAATCCATTAGCAGACCTACTGTCGGTCTGCTAAACATCGGTGAAGAGGACATGAAGGGCAACGATAAGATTAAAAAAACATCTGAATTACTCAAAGCTTCAAACCTAAATTACACAGGCTTTGTTGAAGGCGATGATATCTACAAAGGTACAGTTGATCTCGTTGTGTGTGATGGTTTTGAAGGTAATATCGCCTTGAAAGCTAGTGAAGGTGTTGCAGCAATGATGGGTCTATACCTGAAGCGCGCCTTTACTCGTAACTGGCTAACCAAAATTGTCGCTTTAATCGCCACACCAGTATTAAAAGACTTTAAAGCTAGCCTAGATCCTGGTAAATACAATGGTGCTAGTTTGTTAGGTTTGCGTGGCATTGTTGTTAAAAGTCATGGTGGTGCCAAAAGCGATTCATTTTTTATGGCAATCTCAGAAGCACATCTTGAAGCCAATGCTAAAATAATTGATAAGATATCATTACAGGTTTCAAAAGAATTGGAAAAAGATGAATAAATTTGCACGAATCATAGGTACTGGTAGCTATCTACCACCAACTGTTGTAACTAATGACGATCTTTCAAAAACCATTGACACAACAGATGAGTGGATTACAACACGAACTGGCATCAAACAGCGTCGTCGTGTCACCACCGAAAGTACTTGTGATTTAGCAGAGATGGCTTCTAACAATGCTTTGGAAATGGCAGGTATTGATGCTAGCGAACTTGATTTAATTATTCTTGCAACCACAACACCAGATAAAATTTTTCCAGCAACAGCAACCATGTTGCAAAAAGCAATCGGAGCTAACTGCCCTGCTTTTGACTTACAATCTGTTTGTGCAGGCTTTATTTTTGCACTAACTACAGCAGAGCAATATATTAAAACCGGTGCAGCTAATAAAGTTTTAGTAGTCGGCAGTGAAACCCTATCCAGAATCGTTGACTGGAGTGATCGCTCTACTGCCATTTTATTTGGCGATGGTGCAGGTGCTGTTGTCTTGAGTGGTAGTGAAGAAACAGGTATTCTACATTCAAAACTATTTAGTGATGGAAACTACCTATCTTCATTACAAGTCAATAACAACTTTATTAATGAAACTGGATTTATTGAAATGGCTGGCAATGAAGTTTTTAAGATCGCAGTAAGCCGATTATCACAACTTGCAGCAGACACTCTTGAAGCGGTAGACATGGACTCAGAGGAGCTTGATTGGATGGTACCACATCAGGCTAATATACGCATTATCTCCAGTGTTGCAAAACGCATCAAAACACCTATGGATAAGGTGATTGTCACATTAGAGAATCATGGTAATACATCTGCAGCATCAATTCCATTGGCGCTTGATACTGCTGTTAGAGATGGTAGAATTAAAAAAGGCGATAAACTACTCATGGAAGGCATTGGTGGTGGATTTAGCTGGGGTAGCGCTTTAGTACAATACTAAAACTTTCTTGATTGTAATTTAGCAATCAACTGTTGAAGCGAATGAGCATTAACACTTAACAACTCTAACTCTTTACTCGCTTTCACATACAAGGCTTGATAAGCCTTTTTAGATGCCTCCAGGCCAATAACTGATGGATAGGTAGGTTTATTTTTATCAATATCTGAATGTTGATTTTTTCCCAAAATTCCTTCTGGTGCCTCCACATCCAAAACATCGTCTTGTATTTGATAAGCCAATCCAATTGCTTGCGCAAATGCTTGCAAAATAGAACGATCATTTTCACTACACTGTGCAACAATCGCACCTAAATTAACAGCGCAACTTAAGAGTGCACCAGTCTTTTTTCGATGCATATTTTCAAGTACTGAAACATCGACTTTTTTTTCAACAATCGATAAATCAATCGACTGCCCTTCTGCCATCTCAAAGGCGGCATGAGTTAGTGATGATAACAGCTCTATCTTAATGTGGTCAGTAAGTAAAGAATCCTTAACCAAAACTTCAAAGGCAAGCGCCTGAAGACCGTCGCCAGCTAAGATTGCTTGGGCTTCATTAAAACGCTTATGACAAGCGGGTTGATTATGTCGAATATCATCATCATCCATTGCAGGAAGGTCATCATGAATTAGTGAATAGGCATGAATTAATTCTACTGCACAAGCACTAGAATCTATTTTTTCTAAATCTGTATTGAACAAGCTTGCTACACAGTAAGCTAGAATTGGTCTAAACCTCTTGCCACCTGCTAGTACGCTATAACGCATAGGCTCGGCTAATGAATTTTGGACTGACAGGTATGATTCAAGCTTTTTATTTACTCGACTTGTATACGAATCAAATTGCATACTAATCAATCAAGACTCTTCGAAAGGCACTTCATTAACAAAGCCATCTTGTTCAGTCAATTTTGAAATTTTTTGACTGGCCTGGTCTAATGCCGATTGACAAGATTTAGTCAATTCAACCCCCTTAGAAAAATATGCCAAAGAATCCTCTAAACTTAGATCACCAGACTCCATAGTATTTACAATTGCTTCTAATTCACTTAAGCCTTTATTAAAATCAAATTTTTTTGTCATAATTTAACGCTTGCCTCCACCGCCTGCTTTAAAGAGTATTTTATCCATTATTCTACTAGGCAATATTCTTTTCAACAGTGCAAGTAACTTGGTAGGAAAGGTTACCCGGTAGTGAATTTTTGCCTTTTTTGCGGTTAATGCATGTAAGGTGCACTTTAAAATCGATTCTGGCGGCAATGTATAGTCAGCCAATTTATCCGATTTTAAGCGTTTAATCATTTGCTGATAATTTGCTTGATAAACGCTATTACGCATATCAACATTAGCTTGAAAAGCCTTATAAGCATTTTCTCTAAATTTTGATTCAATAGGACCAGGCTGGATCAATGAAAGCTGTATATTAGTACTTGCTAACTCTAAGCGTAATGTGTCAACTAAGCCTTCTATGGCAAATTTAGACGCATTATACGGCCCACGAAAAGGCATTGCCACAAATCCTAAAACCGAACTTAAATAAACAATTCTGCCTGTATTATTTTGCTTCATCGATGGTAGCACTAAATTGGTTAACTCATGCCATCCAAATACATTAGTCTGAAACTGCGCCTCAAGCGCCTCACGAGAAATATCTTCTAAAGCACCGACCTGCCCATAGGCGCCATTATGAATTAAGCCGTATAAACAATCAACCTGGGCATGAATTGCTTGAACAGCTTGCTTGATTGATTCAGAAGATTTTAAATCTAGTTGAAAAGCCTCGAAACCAAGTTGACGTAAATTCTCAACGTCTTGGGGATTTCTTGCTGTGGCAAATACTCGATAGCCCGCTTGTTTTAACCCTTGGGCTAGACAAAACCCAATACCACTTGAACAGCCTGTAATCAAGACTGATTGCACTACCTTTTCCTATTTTTCTTATGTGGTGTGTGACTATCCAAACTACTATGTTCAGACTGTGCCTTAGTCCAAAATTCAGCAACTGATTTAAGCTCTGGATTAATACTCTGAGAACGTAACACTAAGAAATCGTAAGCCATACGAAAGCCTTTATTTGACAACAGATCTTCTATCTTTTTAGGCTGCATTTTTTCAAGACGATTTTGCATCATCCAAGTATCTTTAATGCGTGCAGTCAACCACCTTGGTAGCGACACTTGCTTAATTTGATTAATAATAACTTCTTCTGAAGCTTGACTCATTGCTAAATAAACACTTTTTTCTTTTTTCTTAATAATTTGATAACGCTCATTTTGAGCCTGCCATAGAAATACCGCAAACAGAAAAGCTGGTGTTACTGGCTTGTTTCTTTTAATTCTATTTGAAGTATTATTTAAAGCGATTTTTATGAAATCATTTTTACGAGTTTGTTTAAACAAATGTTTTAATAAATCATACTTTTCCAAACGCTCAAAAACTTTGAAGCCGTACTCATTGTGAAATAGCTTAATACACTCTTCATATAAACGTGCTGGCGAAATATTACTAAGCAGTGATGCCTGCTGATGGATAGCTGTTTTAATCTCATCGCTCAATTCGAAATCGAGCTTGGTTTGAAATCTTAACGCTCTAATCATACGTACCGGATCCTCTTCAAAGCGAACCATTGGATCACCAATAATATGAATTTGATGAGACTCGATATCTGTTAAACCGCCTATATAATCAATGACCTCTTCAGTGTTAATATCATAATATAAGGCATTAATACGGAAATCACGGCGAACCACATCCTCTTCGATTTTTCCATAACAATTATCGCGAACAATAACACCACTTTTGGCAGTTTTAACTTGGCCCGATCTAAAAGTTGCAACCTCAAGATATTTTCTAGCTGAAAACATCACGTGTACTAGGCGAAAGCGTCTACCGATTAAACGAGAGCGTTTAAATAGTTTATTTACTTGTTCAGGCTTAGCATTAGTAGCAATATCAAAATCTTTAGGCTTGAGTCCTAACAACAAATCACGTACACAGCCACCAACTAGATATACCTCAAACCCTGCTTTAGAAATCGTTTGGACAACTTTAACCGCATCCCTGTCGAGTAGTTTTTTATTAAAATTAACTCGCTTACGGACAGGCTTTGAATTTTTCTTTCTACGAAATATGTTGAAGATCGACAATCGGCTTTGGACTCCACCCATCTTGTTGGTGCTCAGCTATAACACTTGTATAAACGCCACCACGCACATTAAAAATAGCTTTTAGTCGCATAAATCTAGGATTAGTCGCTTTTACTAAATCATTTAAAATTTCGTTAGTAACAGCTTCATGAAAAGCACCTTCATCACGAAATGACCAAATATACATCTTTAAGGATTTAAGCTCAACGCATGCTTGATCAGCAATATATTCAAGATGCAAAGTAGCAAAATCAGGCTGACCAGTTTTAGGACAAAGACAGGTAAATTCTGGCATGTCGATTTTAATAACAAAATCACGCTCAGGATTGGGATTGTCAAAGACTTCAAGTTCTTTACTAGGATGTGAAGACATAGTTTCTTTCGGATCAAAAAATGATACTATTTTACACGCCTATTAGCTGTGTTGAAATGGTGATATTAAAAAGGTTTCGTAATCAAACGACTAAATTTTCCATGACGATAGGCATAAAACACAATGACAATAAATAAAACCAGTAGATGTACCCACCACAAGCCTATTATTGGCAATAATTCTCCATGTTCTAAACTAGATTTTGCAACCAAAAGCGCATTGTTATAAATAATAAAGACCATAATACCAACAATTACGCCTAGGTTTTTTCCACCCCGAGGAGAAGCCTTGCCCAGCAAGATACCAAATACAGATAATATCAAAACACTAATAGGCTGCGATAGACGCCATTGCCATTCAGCTATCTCTTTCGTATCGCTTGAAAACAATATATCTAAGGTTGGCTTCGATTCTATTTTAGCTGTACCCTCACTACCATGCTGTTTATTGCCATCAATAATCTGAAGATCGTACACATCAAAATCGAGGATTTTTTTATTCGCATCTGTTGGGAAGCCATGATAACGCGATCCATTTTTCAACCGTAAATAAACACTTTTAGTATTTTTATCAGTGTATTTTTGCGCTTGTGCGGCTAAGGTAATTATCGGCTCTTCGCCTGCCATTGCATAAACAAAGATTTCTTCCATATCTTGTGTTGATTCGCCTTTAATCGACTCAACCTTAGCAGCATAAAAAACCAACTTACCCTGTTTAAATTCTTGAAACTCACCCTCTTTGATAAATGAAAATTCTGAAGTGTTTTTACTACGGTCCATAATCATGCTATGTTGCTGCTTTGACCAAGGAACGGCAACTGTGGTTAGAAATAGAATAAAGATAAAGATAAAGACAACCACTGGCTGAATAAAAACCATAAAGTGTTTATCGCCCACACCTAAAGAATTCATAACAATAGCTTCGGAATCTTTATAAGATTTGCCAACTACCAAAATAATTGCTAAAAATAATGACAGAGAAAGAATTAAAGGCACATCCCTAATCATATTAAAGCCAACAAGTGGCAGCAAGTCAGCAATTGGAATGCCATCTTCGACACTCTCTTTAACAACCAATACCAATTGATTGCCAAAAATAACCAGTCCGATTACAATAAATACAGCGGCTAATAGCATCAGTACTTGACGCATCAAATACTTAGCTAGAATGCTATTTTGAAGTTTTATCGATTTACGAAGAAGTGTTTTCATAGGGTTTAAACTAGAATTGGATACTAGTATAAACCATGAATAAACATTTTATTTCTTTTGTGACATAGAGGCGAAAAACTCATCGTTGGTCTTGGTCAACTTTAATCGATCAATCAAGAATTCAGCCGCTTCAACAGTATCCATAGGATGTAATATTTTTCTCAAGATCCACATCTTTTGCAACTCTTTCTCATCTGTAATTAACTCTTCACGGCGAGTGCCTGAAGCATTAATGTTAATTGCTGGGAAGATGCGTTTCTCACTTAGGCGCCTCTCTAGATGAAGCTCCATGTTTCCGGTACCTTTAAATTCTTGATAAATTACTTCATCCATTTTTGATCCGGTATCAATTAAAGCTGTGGCAATAATAGTAATACTGCCACCATTTTCAATATTTCTAGCCGCACCAAAGAAGCGCTTCGGGCGCTGTAATGCATTCGCATCTACACCACCAGTTAACACCTTGCCTGATGATGGTGCAACAGTATTGTAAGCTCTAGCAAGACGAGTAATAGAGTCTAACA
>NZ_JAQWSS010000044.1 GCF_029243085.1 Candidatus Thioglobus sp.
TACTGATTTGCTTTTAGCAACTAAGACAACACCAGATGTCTCGGCATCAATTCGATGTGCTAAACTTGCATCGTCTCCAAAATGATACCTAACTTCGTCTAACAAACAGTATTGTGTCGTTTTTCGTGTCGGATGCACCATAATGCCCGAAGGTTTATCAAATACTGCGAAATCATGAGTTTCAAAAATTGGCTTAAGACCTCTTGTATGGCCTTCAAAAATCGCTACTTGAACAAAATCACCGTTAATAGTTTGTCCATTCTTTAAGATTTCATCTTGATCATTAAACACTCTGTTTTTAGAGAGTAATTTTTGAACGAGTGGCATAGACAAGCCAGCTTCATTAGCTAAAAATCGCTGAATTTTATCACTTTGAATAACTTGATATTTTTTGAGAACAAAAGGCATCTTACTGTTTAATATGAAGGGTACTAGTGAAAGCTTAAATAACCAAAGCGGCCAAACCTAAAAAAGCAACAAATCCTATTACATCAGTAATAGTAGTTAGAATGACACCTCCTGCTAGAGCAGGGTCAATTTTAAATTTAATTAATAATGAAGGTAGAAAAGCGCCCGAAAAAGCGGCAAAAATTAAATTAACAATAATTGCTAAAGCAATCACCAGACTTAAAATTAAATCTGCAAACCAAGCGTAAGTTGCAATACCAATAATCACTGACCAAAGCATGCCATTTAAAAATCCAATTGCCACCTCTTTATTCAAAAGTATTTTTAAGTTAGAGTGCGTCACTCTACCTGTAGCAATACCGCGTGTTACTAAAATAAGAGTTTGAGTGCCGGCAATGCCACCCATAGATGCCACAACTGGCATTAAAACAGCAAGAGCAATTTTCTCTTGCAAGGTGGCTTCAAACAAACCAATAAAAAATACTGCAATAAAAACAGTAACCAGATTTACACCAAGCCAAACACTACGACTTTTAGTACTCTCAATAACAGGTGCAAACACATCATCTTCTTCATCAAGTCCTGCCATTGACATAACCGAATGTTCAGCTTCATCACGAATAACATCAACTACATCATCAATTGTAATCCGGCCAATAAGTTGATTATTACTATCAACTACAGGGGCTGAAATAAGGTCTCGCTGCTCAAATAGACTAGTGACTTTTGCCTCTGGCGTTCTCGCCAAAATAGGCTTTAGGGTAGTATTAATGAGTGGCTTGATATTTTGCTCAGCTTCATTCGTTAACAAAGTGGAAATATGAATAGCACCAATATATTGAAAAGACCGATCAACAACAAAGACCTGATCTGTATCAATTGGCATCTCTTTGAGTAATCTTAAATAACGAATTACTGTTCGAATATTAACGTCATCACGCACAGTGATCATGTCAATATTCATTAATCCACCAGCAGAATCTTCTGGATACGATAATACTTGTCTCAAATGTTTTCTATGCTTGTGATCCAATGTGAGTAACAAATTATGTAATGCAGATTCTGGCAATTCAGGAACAATATCAGCCAAAACATCTAAATCTAGACTTTCGGTTGCTTTAACAATTTCATCAACACTCATTTCATTCAATAATTGAGATAAAACATCCTCACTTAAATCTTTAAAAATATCACCTTGAGTGGCGCTATCAATATTAAGCCAAAGCTGCACTCGATCTTTTGGTGGCACACTTTCCAATAGTCGAGCAATTTCAGCTGAATGCAAATCAGCTAACTGAGAGGCGGCCTCTTCATGCAAAGAAGCCTCCAAAGATGTCACTAATCTCTGGAGGCATTCCTCGAAAGAAGTATTTACAACTTCTGACATGTTTTTTTTATTCCTTATTGAATTAGACTTTAAGGCAAACCTTAAAGCTATTAATGGTTAATTCTTTCTATGATCGTTTAACTTTTCTTTATGCCTTCTAATTTGTGCATCTAATTTGTTAACCATTTGATCAATAGATGCATACATATCGCCACTTTCAGCCTTGGCAAATAAATCAGCACCACTAACATGCAGCGTTGCTTCTGCTATTTGCGAATCTTTCTCGATTCCTAGAATCATGTTAATGTTAATAACATGGTCAAAATGATGCTTAATTTTAGATAATTTCTCTTCAGAATGATGCTTGATCGCATCAGTAATATTAAGATGATGGCCGGAAATGTTTAATTGCATATATTCTCCTCTATTAGTTATAAAATGCACTTATATTGTTACACAACTTTACTGACACTGCATGAGTATTTATGAGTTTTTCCGGTAAATAAAAAGCTTCACAAAAATGCTTTTATGTATATAATATATTTTTTAACTTATTTAAATATTCAGGAGATCACGATGGACGCAACAAGTCAACAAGATAATGAATTAAGCGCAAAGAAAATTGCCCTACAAGAATCTTTTAAAATCCATACAGCTGAAAATGGCTTTTCATACGAAGAGTGGATTAATCCACCAGCAGGTTCTTTTTATGAAAGCTACAAAAATGATTTAGCTGCAGTAGATGAGCAAATGGCTCCACCATTACAATACCAATCATAATTTAAATTTCTGATTGGTATAAAGCCCCTTTTTGGGGCTTTTTTGTTTTACAGGCAATAATAAAATGTCCTATTTAATGTCAAATTACGCACCACTAAATGTTACCTTTATCAAAGGTAGTGGATGCTACTTAACTGATGAAAACAATGATCAATATCTAGACGCACTCTGCGGTGTTGCTGTAACTGGTCTTGGCCACTCTCATCCAAAAATTTCTAAAGCAATTCAATTGCAGGCTCAACAATTACTCCATACTAGCAATTGGTACCATATTCAGCATCAAGAAACTTTGGCTGAAGAGCTATGTAATTTAGCGGCAATGGATAAAGCATTCTTTTGCAATTCAGGTGCTGAGGCCAATGAGGCAGCTATTAAGATTGTGCGCCTACATGCTCGTGCTAACAACATTGATGAGCCTGCAATCCTGACAGCAAACCAGAGTTTTCATGGTCGCACAATGGCAACATTATCAGCAACCGGAAATCCTAAAGTTCAAGCTGGATTCTCGCCACTGGTTAGTGAGTTTATTCATGTTGATTTTAATAATATAGAAGCCATTAAACAACATGAAAGTAACAATAATATTGCAGCGGTTATGCTTGAGCCCATTCAGGGTGAAAGTGGGGTAATCATTCCTAGTGATGACTACCTTAATCAGGTTCAAGAAATTTGTGAGAATAATAATTGGCTATTAATTCTAGACGAAGTACAAACGGGTATTGGTCGTACGGGAAAAATGTTTGCACATCAATATAACAATATCACTCCAGATGTTTTAACCTTGGCCAAAGGCCTAGGAAATGGCGTTCCGATAGGAGCCTGTTTAGCTAAAGGCAATGCAGCAAAACTATTAACACCTGGCACTCACGGCTCAACTTTTGGTGGAAATCCATTAGTATGTCGAACAGCATCAACTGTTTTAGAGATCATTAATCAAGAAAAAATCCTAGACAATGTTAACGAATTAAGCAATTATATTAGCTTGCGTTTTTCTCAACAGTTGGCCAATGTAGATAAAGTCAAAGAGATTCGTGTCAAAGGTTTGATGATTGCAATTGAACTAAATCAAGACTGTGTTCAATTGTTACAACAAGCACTAGATAAAAAGTTATTGATCAATATCACCGGTCAATCTATTCGATTATTACCGCCATTGATTCTTACCAAAGATCAAGCAGATGTAATGATAGATACAATTTGCAATCTGATTAAAGATTTATAAGCTAAGGAGATATTAATGAAACATTTTATTAATCTTGATGATTTATCAACAACAGATTTAAATCAGATTATCGATCAAGCCATTGTCTTAAAAAAAGAACATAAAGCTGGAAAAATTAACGAAACACTCAAAAACAAAACACTGGCAATGATTTTTGATAAATCATCTACGCGCACCCGTGTGTCTTTTGAAGCGGGCATGACTCAACTAGGTGGGCATGCTTTGTTTTTATCTGATCGTGATATTCAGCTAGGTCGCGGAGAACCAACTACCGATACAGCCATCGTCATCAGCTCTATGGTTGATGCAATAATGATGAGAGTTTCCTCGCATGATGACATTAACAACTTTGCAGAGAATGGTTCTGTGCCAATTATTAATGCTTTGAGTGACGAATCTCACCCGTGCCAGTTACTGGCGGATATGATGACATACAAAGAACATAAAGGATCAATCCAAGGCAAAACTGTTACTTGGGTTGGTGATGGCAACAATATGTGTCATACCTATATGCAAGCGGCTAAAGCTTTTGGATTCAAACTCAATATTGCTACACCAGAGGGTTATGAACCAGAAAAAAGATTTATTGACAATTATCAAGACTATATTCAGTTGTTTAATAATGCTGAGCAGGCCTGTAAAAATACCGATTTAGTGGTCACTGATGTTTGGGCCTCTATGGGCCAAGAAGCGGAACAAGCCAAACGTGAACTAGCCTTCGAAAACTTCCAGGTAAATGAAGAATTAATGATGAATGCAAACTCTAATGCGAGCTTTATGCATTGCCTTCCAGCTCATCGTGGCGAAGAAGTTTCTGCGTCAGTCATTGATGGCTCTCAAAGTTTGGTTTGGGATGAAGCTGAAAATCGCCTACACGCTCAAAAATCTTTACTGCTATATTTACTAGACTAAAATTATTTATCAAGACTTTTCATAGCCTCTTGATAAAATTTTACACCACGCTCAACTTTCTCTCTGCCTCGAGAAACACGCCAACGATTAGTGTCACGCAAAGAATATACACAGCCACAATACTCTTGTTGATAGAAGTTTTCTCGCTTGGAAAGCTCCAGCATTCTTGATGAGCCGCCCTGCTTACGCCAGTTAAAATCCCAATAAGTAATTCCTTGATAACTATCAGCTGCACTTACGCCACAGCCATTAATCTGATTCATATCTTTCCAGCGTGAAATGCCTAATGTAGATGAGATCAAGTCAAACCCATTATTTTTAGCGTACTTCGCAGTTACTTCAAAACGCATATCAAAACACGTTGTACAACGCGCACCACGCTCAGGTTCATCTTCTTGACCTTTGATACGATCAAACCAATTATCTTTGTCATAATCGGCATCAATAAAATCCATGCCTAATTTTTGTGCAAAACGAATATTTTCCTCTTTGCGCAACTCATATTCTTCTTTAGGGTGGATATTAGGGTTGTAGAAAAAAATAGTCGTGTCAATATTTGAAACGGCCAATGCCTCCATCACTTCTCCAGCGCACGGCGCACAACAAGAATGCATTAAAAGTTTTTTTTCACCATTTGGTGTTTCTAAAATGGGGCGATTATATCCAGATAGGCTGTAGTCTATTTTAGACATATTTTCACCTGTTTCAACACTTCCCACGCTTCACGCTTAAGTTGCTCATTCTTTAAAATTTCACCAGGGTGATGAATATTAAACACGTCATCTGCATCTAATGAAAATTGTTCATCTAATAACAAAATGGCTTGAGTCTTATACTTAGATACTTCTTGAACAAAATTGTTAGTATTAGCATTAATACAAAGAATATCATTCTTTTGCAATCCTATAGCGGACAACATCTTGTATAAAAACTCTTGGGCAGGACTTACACTACATATAGAATTTACATTTTCAGCTTCTATCACCAAACATTTTATGGCAGTCGGCTGTGCGTTTAAGTGAGATTTTGTCGCAGTCGCATATAGGTACTCAGGAATGTTGAGCGCCTTTAAATATTGTGACCTAGATGACAGCATTAAACCTGAGGGTGAGCCCTATCAGTAGCAGCTAGCACTTTATTAAGAGCATGAATATAAGCTTTAGCACTAGCGATAACAATATCAGTATCAGCACCTTGTCCATTAATAATACGCCCATTATGCTCTAATCTAACGTTTACTTCTCCTAACGCATCAGTTCCTTGAGTTACATTTGAAACTGAATATAGTTGTAGGTTTACTTGCATATCTAATAATTTGTTGATAGCACTAAAGGTAGCATCGACTGAACCTGACGTCTCTGCAGACATGCTAAATTCTTCACCATTAATTGATAACACTACCGTAGCATGATTTTGCTCACCCGTTTCACTGCAAACCTTCAAAGAGATTAGCTTAATAGCTTCACTTTCAACTACTTGAACTTCAGAAACCAACGCCTGAAGATCTTCATCAAAAATTTCATGTTTCTTATCAGCTAACTCTTTAAAGCGCCTAAAAGCATCGTTCAAACTTTCTTCTGAGTCAAATTCAACACCTAACTCAATAAGCCTTGCTTTAAATGCATTACGGCCAGAATGTTTACCTAAAACTAATTGATTTGCATTCCAACCGACATCTTCAGCACGCATAATTTCATAAGTCTCTCGATGTTTCAGTACGCCATCTTGATGAATACCTGCTTCATGTGCAAATGCATTAGCACCAACAATAGCTTTATTTGGTTGTACAATAAATCCGGTTACACTTGACACTAAACGAGAGGCTGATAGGATATGTGATGTATCTATATTTGTATCGCAAGAGAATTCATCTTGTCGAGTACGTACAGACATAACTATTTCTTCTAGTGCAGTATTGCCCGCTCTTTCTCCAAGACCATTAATCGTACATTCAACTTGTCTTGCGCCATTCAGAACAGCTGACAACGAATTTGCCACAGCCAAACCTAAATCATTATGACAATGGGCTGAAAAAATAGCTTGATCAGAATTTGGAACACGTTCAATTAATGATTTAATTGTAGCACCAAACTGATGTGGCAAATTGTAACCAACTGTATCTGGAATGTTGATTGTTGTAGCGCCTGCTGCAATTGTCGCCTCAATGATGCGGCATAGGAAATCTTCATCTGAACGGCCAGCATCTTCTGGAGAAAATTCAACATTATCAGTATATTGTCTAGCACGCTTCACCGCTCTAACCGCTTGTTCCACCACCTGATCTGGTGTCATCTGCAGTTTCATTTTCATATGAATATCACTGGTTGCGATAAAAGTATGAATACGAGATGAATTAGCGCCCTTCAGCGCCTCTCCTGCACGATCAATATCTTTATCTAATGCTCTAGCCAAGGAGCAAATAGTGGAATCCTTCACTGTATTAGCAACCGCCTGAACTGCTTCAAAATCACCAGGTGAGGCAATGGCAAAACCAGCTTCAATAACATCTACACGCATTTTTTCTAACACTTTAGCAATGCGCACTTTCTCATCTTTTGTCATTGACGCGCCAGGAGATTGTTCTCCATCACGTAACGTTGTGTCAAAAATAATTAATTTGTCAGACATTTAAGTCTCCTTTTTTTCATGTTTGTTCTATTTCTACTGATGGTGTTAGGCCTTTCAGCCAGTCGAGTTATTATCTGCCTGATGGCAAT
Source organism: Candidatus Thioglobus sp. (assembly GCF_029243085.1). Lineage (GTDB taxonomy): Bacteria > Pseudomonadota > Gammaproteobacteria > PS1 > Pseudothioglobaceae > Thioglobus_A. The sequence continues at coordinate 7,367 of NZ_JAQWSS010000044.1, forward strand.
AATCGTTTTAAGCTTAAGAACAAGCTTTTAGAAGAAAAAATAATATAGTTATTCATAGCGCAAATTATAAATTATTTTAAACTTTTTTTCGCTTGTTTTTTTAGTGCGCGTTTTTTTCGAATTTCAACTGTGGTCATTATCAATCCTGATATTGCATAAGCAAAGAAAAAGATAAATAAAATGGCGCTTGGCCATAATGAAATAACCACTAAAATTAAGGTTGCTAATAACAATAATTTAAAAGAGGATCTGCCTTTAAAGTTAATCTCTTTAAAACTATAGTAACGCACATTACTCACCATCAGAATTCCAGCTGACACTAGAATGATCCATGCGCTAACTGTTAAATATTGGTCATCATAAACACTTGGTCCAATCATTTCTTTGGCCCATACCATGCCAGCAACTAATGCTGCAGCAGCTGGCGAAGGCAAGCCTTGAAAATAACGTTTGTCTTCAACACCTATTTGAGTGTTAAAACGTGCTAAACGTAGCGCGCCAGCTGCAACATAGATAAATGCCGCAATCCATCCAATCTTACCTAGATTTTCAAATAAATAAAAATACATAAGTAGTGCAGGTGCCACACCAAATGAAACCAAATCTGCCATTGAATCGTATTGTTCACCGAATTCACTTTGAGTATTAGTTAGGCGTGCTACCCGGCCATCTAACCCATCCCATAGCATCGCAATAAAGATTGCAACTGCTGCGTCTGCATATTGACCTTTGGTTGCTAGCACAATGGCAAAAAAACCAGCGAACAGACCAAAGGTGGTTAATATGTTTGGCAGTAGATAAACGCCTCTTTTTATTTTTTTGCTATTCATGAATTTATTATAACGCTTTAGAAATGAAAACGCCCAACTAAGTTGGGCGTTTATTTAAGAATTTTAGTTCTTGGTCTGATCAACAATTTTATTCTTATTAATCCATGGCATCATCGAGCGTAGCGATTCGCCTACTTGCTCTATTTGATGTTCACGTTGAACATCACGACGTGCTGGAAGTTCGCCAACATTTGCTACAAACTCTTTGGCAAAAGTACCATCTTGAATTTCTGTTAGAATTTTCTTCATTTCAGCTTTTGTTTCGCTAGTTACAATGCGTGGACCGCGCGTTACATCGCCGTACTCAGCAGTGTTTGAAATTGAGTAACGCATATTAGCAATACCACCTTCATACATCAAGTCAACAATTAGCTTTAATTCATGCAAACACTCGAAATATGCCATCTCTGGCTCATAACCTGCTTCAACCAATGTTTCAAAACCAGCTTGAACTAAAGATGTTGTACCACCACATAATACTACTTGCTCACCAAATAAGTCTGTTTCAGTTTCATCTTTAAATGTTGTTTCCAGAATACCTGTTCTACCGCCACCAATTGCTGATGCATATGACAAGGCAGTTGCTTTAGCATTACCAGATGCATCTTGAGACACGGCGATTAAATCAGGAATACCGCCACCTTTAACAAATTCAGAACGCACTGTATGGCCAGGCGCTTTTGGTGCAACCATAATGACGTCTAAATCAGCACTTGGCTTAATTAAACTATAAAGAATATTAAAACCATGGGCAAATGCAACAGTTGCACCTTGCTTAAGATTTGGTTCAATGCTATCAGTATAGATTTGACCTTGAAATTCATCTGGCGCTAAAATCATAACTAAATCAGCCCATGCTGTTGCGTCTTCAATTGACTTAACATCTAAACCAGAAGCGCTAGCCTTTGCAGCTGATGCTGAACCCTCTCGTAAAGCTACAGCCACTTCAACACCAGAATCTTTTAGGTTGTTTGCATGTGCATGACCTTGAGATCCATAACCTACAATAGCAACCTTCATTGATTTAATAATGTTTAAGTCTGCATCTTTGTCGTAATATCTATTCATTTTTTTTCCTCTGTTTCAAACGTTATAACGTTTCTTTATTTAACTTTCTATTTTCTGACAAACGCCGGTAACGCCTGTTCTAGAAACCTCTATGATTTTATCCGCATCAAATGCATTAATAAAATCATTAATTTTTTGACTTTTTCCAGCAAGTTCAACTATATAAGCTTCTTCCGCAGCATCAATAATTTTTGCATTGAATGCATCAAGCTGAGTATCTACTTTAGCTTGAGTATCATTATCAATACTAATCTTGATCAAAACTAACTCACGTTCAATATGCTCGGTAGCAGTTAGATCAGTCACTGTTACGACATCTATCAACTTATTAAGCTGCTTAACAATTTGCTCAATAATATCATCATTACCCACACTAACAATTGTCATTCTTGATAGGGTTGGATCATTGGTAGTAGCCACAGTCAATGACTCAATATTAAAGCCACGTGCTGAAAAAAGTCCGGCCACTCGTGAAAGTGCACCTGATTCATTTTCTAATTGTATTGAAATTATATGTCTCATATTTATACTAAGTTCAATCCAGAATCATTTGTTGAAGCCATTTCATCACGTCCTGCCAACAACATTTCATGATGGCCTGCACCAGATGGAATCATTGGAAATACATTTTCAGTCGGATCAGTGATAATATCTAAAAATACCGTTCTGTCTTTTTGCTTAAATGCTTCGAGTAATGCTGGCTTTAAATCCGCTTCTTTTTCTACACGAATACCAATATGGCCATAACTCTCCGCTAATTTTACAAAGTCAGGTAGTGCATCCATATATGACATCGCATATCGCTTCTCATAGAAAAACTCTTGCCACTGACGTACCATACCTAAATACCCGTTATTAAGATTAATGATTTTAACAGGTGTATGGTATTGCAACATTGTTGAAAGCTCTTGTAGCATCATTTGAATGCTACCATCACCTGTTACACAAGCAACTTCCAAATCAGGTTCTGCAAGTTTTGCACCCATTGCGGCCGGCAAGCCAAAGCCCATAGTTCCAAGTCCGCCAGAATTAATCCATCGGCGTGGCTTGTCAAAAGGGTAATATTGTGCCGCCCACATTTGGTGCTGCCCTACATCACTGGTAACAATTGCTTCTCCATTTGTCACTTCATACAACATCTCAACAACTGTTTGAGGCTTAATAATGCCTTCTGTCGTTTTATATGCTAAAGAATCTACTTTACGCCACTCATTAATTTGCTTCCACCATGTGTCAATATTTGACAATGTTTTACCTTTTAGACCTTGAATTAGTGCATGTAAAACATCATTCACTTGTCCAATCACGGAAACATCAACGCCCACCACTTTACCAACAGACGAAGGATCAATATCAATATGAATGATTTTTGCGTAAGGGCAAAATTTTTCTAAGTTTCCAGTAATACGGTCATCAAATCTTGCGCCTATAGCAATAATACAATCTGAATCATGCATTGCCATGTTTGACTCGTAAGTTCCATGCATACCTAACATGCCGAGCGATTGTTTATCGGTGGCAGGATATGCACCCAACCCCATTAGCGTCTGTGTAATCGGAAAACCTGTATTGCGCGTTAGAGTTGTTAACGCTTCACTGGCATTACCAATTACACTACCACCACCTGAATAAATAATTGGCTTCTGCGCTTTCTCAATAACTGCAATCGCTTTTGCTATTTGCTCAGTATTGATCTGAACTTTAGGCTGATATGAACGCATTTCAATTGTTTCAGGATAGCCTTCGTATTCAATTTCAGCAATGGTTGCATCTTTAGTGATGTCAATTAATACAGGACCTGGTCGACCTGTTGTTGCGATATAAAATGCTTTTTTAACTGTTTCTGCTAAATCATCAGCGTTTTTTATCAGAAAGTTATGCTTCACACAAGAACGTGTAATACCTACTGCATCTACCTCTTGAAAAGCATCACTACCGATGACTGCAGAAGGCACTTGACCAGAAATTACCACCATTGGAATTGAGTCTGTAAAGGCAGTTGCAATACCTGTAACTGCATTCGTTAAGCCCGGTCCTGATGTTACTAGTGACACACCACACTTACCGCTAGTACGTGCATAACCATCTGCAGCGTGTACAGCACCTTGTTCATGACGAACTAAGACATGGTCAATTGTTGTGCAAGAATCCAGTGCATCATAAATGTGTAGAACTGCACCGCCCGGATAACCAAAGATGTGCTTCACGCCTTCACTTTTCAAGCAATCAACTAATATTTGTGCACCGTTTAATTTCATTATTTTAGCTTGGTATAAAAAACTTGTCGATTATACCAAATGAAACACTAGGATATACTTACTATTACAAGGAATTTTGCCAATCCTCTGAATAAAATTGCATTGGCGAATCTGCTTCTTCAAAAGTTTCAATAGACCAAGTATCTGGACGCTCTAGAATTGCTGATAACAATTGATCATTAAGCAAGTGTCCTGTTTTATAACCTTCGTAATGACCAATTAAATTAGAACCAAGTAAATACATATCGCCAACAATATCTAGAATCTTGTGTTTAACGAATTCATTTTGATAACGCATACCATCTTCATTCAAAACATCGTCATCACTGAGTGCAATGGCATTATCCATACTAGCGCCTAAGGCTAAATTTTGCCTTTGCATCATTTCTACATCTTTCATATAGCCAAAGGTTCTGGCTCTTGAAATTTCTTTTAAATAAGATTGCTTTGAAAAGTCAATGGTTAGCTCTTGACCACTCTCTTTCACCTTTTTATGGTCGAAATCAATTTCTAAAGAAACTTTAAAGCCATCAAATTTAGAAACTTGGGCCCATGAATCTCCATTTTCCACACGCACTGTTTCATTAATAACAAAAAATCGCTTATGCTCATCTTGCTCTTCAATGCCGGCAGATTGAACTAGAAAAATAAAAGGTGCTGATGAACCATCCATAATAGGCACCTCAAAAGAATCTAACTCTACCAATACATTATCAATTCCTAACGCAGATAATGCACTCATTAAATGTTCAACCGTCGAGACTTTAACCCCTTGATTTTCCAATCCTGTAGAGAGTACTACTTCATTAACAAATGCATTATGTGCACGTACCAATTTACCACCAACATCCATGCGTCTAAAAACAACGCCATGGTCAATTTCAGCAGGGATTAACGTCATATTCACAACGCTACCACTATGTATGCCGATACCTCTGGCTTTAACAGTTTTTTTAATAGTTCTTTGTTTAATCATGTCGGTTATTATAAGTCTATTAAATCTTTAAATCTATCCCATTTACCTTTTTGCACCCGCTCTTCCTCTTGCAGATAAAACTCACTCTTGTTAAAGGTCAATAAACCAAATGCAGAAAAATAGTCCATATCATTTAACACTTTCTCATCACCACTCACTAAATCTGAATTAATTGTTGCAACTTTTGTACGCACTCTAAATTCTCTAAGTAATAATGTTTCACATTGTGGTATTTTACTTGCACCTCCCATAATCACAAAGCCTGACTTTAGAGCTCTATCAAGTTTTTGAGTCTTTAGCGTTCTTTTGACCAATGTACAGATCTCTTTATAGGAGCTTTCAAGCACAAAAATCAACTCATGTAATGATAAATAACAAGCGTCTGCCACTTCTAGTTGTTCAAATTCAATCAGTCTATCTGCAAGAGTAGACTCTAAAATAGCTGATCCGTAGCGTAATTTTAATCGTTCAGCTTCTGTAAATGATGTATTAAACACTTGTGCAATATTTTCGGTAATACTATTTCCACCAATTTTAAATACGTGACTAAATACAACTCCACCTTTAGAAAAGACAGAAATATTACTTACGCCTGCACCTATATCCAACAAACAAACCCCCTTATCTTTATCATCTTGGGTAATGCATACAGTGCTACTGGCAATAGAATCTAAAATAACATGGTCAGTACCAATATTGCACTCATCTAAACACTTTTTAATATTATTTAAAGATTGGTTTGATACAGAGGCCATATGAACCTCAACACCCAAAACTTCAGCCTTCATTCCAATTGGATAATCAACAACTTGATCATCAACAGTGAAATTATTAACAACAGCTTTGAGTTTTTTCTTATTAGATGCCACTGCACCTGCGGAAGAGTTTTGAATTGCCTCTATTACGTCTGATTTGGTGATTACCTTGGATCTACCACCAAAACTAATCTGGCGGTTTTGGTTACTAGTATTAAGATGTAAATCTGAAATATTAACATTAACAAACTTAATACCTTTTTTATAATCTTTATCAAATTCCTTAATCAATTCAGCAATGATCTTGGATACACTCTCAATATTAGTAATCTTGCCGTCTTTTACACCTTTGGAATCCTTACGTAGATATCCAACCGCATGAAATTTTTCTTCCTCGATATCTGCAACTAACATGCTAATTTTGCTAGTTCCTATATCAATACTGGCGTAAAACTCTTCATTACCCATACTAACCTTCCAACTCTAGCCATTCATATAAGTGTGCGATCTCCACCACTTTTCCACTCAATAAGCGTTTAAATTTTTTAGCATTGGGCTGAGCATGATACAGGCCAAGAATATGCCTAGTCATTGATCTAACCGGAACCGATTTATCTTGCTGTCTCTTCATGTAATCAATAAAATCAAGTAAGACTTGCTCTCTAGAAACAACCGAATTATTCTGGAAATAAATATTCTGATCTACATTCGCGAGCAAAAAAGGCTGATGATATACCGCCCTACCAAGCATTGTATTATCAATATGATTTAAATGCTCAGCCGCTTCGAGCAAAGAAGATATGCCACCATTAATGCCAATACTTAATTGTGGAAAATCGCGCTTTAGCTGGTATACCCAATCATAATTAAGTGGCGGCACTGTTCTGTTTTCTTTAGGGTTTAAACCTTTGAGCCAAGCTTTTCTAGCATGAATGACAAAATTACGACAACCTGCTGCACTAACAATCTCAATAAAATTAGTTAATTCTTCATAGCTTTCCATGTCATCAACGCCAATACGGGATTTAACACTTAACGGAATATCTACTGCTTCTCCCATTGATTCAATACATTGAGCAACTGTTTGGGGTGTTTGCATTAAACAAGCGCCGAAACTACCTGATTGCACTCGATCCGAAGGACAGCCTACATTAATATTAATCTCATCATAACCCCAATCCTGGCCTACTTTAGCAGCAATAGCCATCTCTTTAGCGTCACTGCCACCTAATTGCAAAACCAAGGGGTGTTCTTGTGCATCATAATCAAGTAATCTATTTTTATCACCATAAATGATCGCCTTGGCAGTAACCATTTCTGTCCATAATTGTGTATGTTTAGACATCAAACGATAAAAATATCGACAATGCCGATCCGTCCAATCCATCATTGGCGCAACTGAAAATTTAACTTGAGAGTTCATTGATTAAAGTTGTTAGTGCAAATTCAACGCTAGCGTTAATCACTTGTGTTCGATCGCCAGAAAATTGTTGTGTACTGGTAAAACAGCTTCCCAAAAGACAAAATCCAAAACATACCATGCCAACTGGTTTTGCTTGGCTACCACCCGAAGGTCCAGCAATTCCTGTAATTGACACAGAAATATCTGTTTGCGCCTGGGCAATTACACCACTAGCCATTTGTTCAGCTGTTTGCTCACTCACAGCACCAAATTCATCCAAAGTCTCTTTTAATACCCCTAACATATCTATTTTGGATTGATTGCTATAAGTCACAGACCCTCTATCAAAATAGTTTGAAGATCCACTTTGACTTGTTAAAAGCGAAGAAAGGCTGCCACCCGTACAAGATTCGGCAGTAGCAATAGTCAACTGTCTTTGTGTCAATATATCAGCAAGCTGCAGAAGTGTCGACATTATTTTAGAGCCGCTTGAACAATTTCAAAAATGTCTTTGGATAGGTCATCGCTTTGAATGATTTTCTCAAGCTGTTGTTGTTGAAGCTTCTTAAGTTCTGGCGTAAAACGCTTCCAGTGGTTGTAAACTGATACCAATCTAGCGCCAATTTGTGGATTGGTTTTATTTAATTTTAAAATAATATCAGTAAAAAATTCATAGCCAGCTTGATTATGAAAATTAACATAATTTTGAGAGAATCCGCCAATAACACTACGCAAGCGATTTGGCGTGTTAAATGAGAATAGCTCATGCTCCATCAAACGTTGAATGTCAGTCACATTGGCCAATGGCGAGGTAGATTGCGCCGCAAAGAACTTGTCCATAACCTGAACATCCTCTTTAAAAGTTTGATAAAAACTAGACTTTGCCAAATCCTGATACTGATTATCTGTACCAAGTAGTGCATTAAATGCAGCAATTTGTTCGCTCATACAAGTTGCATTATTAAACTGGCTATTAGCCAGATCTATATGTTGCCCTTTACTGAGATAGTATAGGCAAATATTCTTTAACGAGCGCTGACCAACAGCTTCAGGGGTAAGTTCATAATTGCCATCATTTATTAAAGAGTAATACGTTTCAAGTAGTAACGATTCAAACCTGTTCAATATCTTTTTAATCACCATTTCGCGCTTTTGATGAATATCGAACACATCGATTACATCTACTTGCTGATGCATAAACCTCTCAGAAGGCAATGTTAAGATTTCACTAATCAAAGATTTATCTTCGGTATCTTTAATAACTTTTTCAATGGCATCAAAAAATAAATCTTCATCTACCTTATCTGGCGTCATAATCAATGATAACCAAATCTGTTGAGCGTTATCCCATACTGAAAACGCATCTTCTTCGTGCCCAACTAGAAATATCTTTTGCTTAAAATCAAGATCGGTCAACAAATTAACTGGTGCAGAAAAACCCCTTAACCAAGAAGCTGTTGGTTCAGAGTCAACATCATCAAACACAAAGGTTTGATTTTTCTGATTTATATTTAACACGCCCTGTTTAAAAATAGCGCCTTCAGCGTCCAATAATGCATAATTAAGTGGTAGCAGATAATCATATTCATTAAGCTGTTGAACTTCAACGCTTAGACGCTGACTACCTTCATCATAATTTGACACAATACTGATAGTTGGTGTGCCTGGTTGTGTGTACCAAGTCATGAATGGCTCAAAATCAAAGTTATTGGCATCGCTCATACTGGCAACAAAGTCATCAATAGTAACCGCATCGCCATCATGACGCTCAAAATAAAGCTTCATCCCTTTTTGAAAACCTGCTTCGCCTAATAAACTATGAATCATACGAATAACTTCTGCACCTTTTTCATATATCGTAAGTGTGTAAAAATTATTCATCTCTATATAACTTTCAGGTCGTACAGGATGTTTCATTGGGCCTGCGTCTTCTGCAAACTGAAAAGTTCGCAAAGCATTAACATCTTCAATGCGCTTAATCGAACGAGAATGTAAATCAGAAGTGAATTCTTGATCTCTAAATACTGTCAAACCTTCTTTCAAGCTTAATTGAAACCAATCCCGACAGGTAACTCGATTTCCAGTCCAATTATGAAAATATTCATGGCCAATTACCGCCTCTACATTGATAAAATCTTTATCAGTGGCTGTTTTTGGATCAGCTAACACGTAGGCCGAATTAAAAATATTCAAGCCTTTGTTTTCCATAGCACCCATATTGAAATCATCAACAGCCACAATCATGTATATATCTAAATCGTACTCTAAGTTGAAACGTGATTCATCCCAAGCAAAAGAGCGCTTAAGCGAATCCATGGCAAATTGTGTCTTGCTAATATTATGATGCTCAACATAAATTTTAAGTGCCACTTCCCTACCAGAAAGCGTGGTATAACCATCTTCCAAAACTGCAAAATCGCCTGCTACCAGTGCAAATAAATAACATGGTTTTGAAGTAGGATCGTGCCAAGTGACTTTTCCTGCTGATTCTTTAATCAAATTACCATTGCTTAGTAACACTGGATATTTGTCTTTATCGGCAATTATGTGTGTCGTAAACACACTCAGAACATCAGGCCTGTCCAGATAATAGGTAATTTGCCTAAAACCATGAGCTTCACACTGTGTGCAAAAATTCCCGCTAGACTGATAGAGTCCATTTAAACTAGTATTAGTCTCAGGATGAATTCGATTAACAACCTCCAATACAAATTCATCTTTCAGTTGATGTAACTGCAATCCCTCATCCTGTAATTCATAATTAGGTTGATCGCCATCTATAACAATAGAGATTAACTCTAAATCAATGCCATTTAAGAACAGCGTGTTATCATTTGTTAAGCATTTAGGATTTTTATAAAAATGAATCTTTGAGCTAACTATTGTCTCATTTTCACGTAGGTCAAAGCTTAACTCTGTAGTATGAATAAGATAAGCACTTGGCTGGTAATCCTTTCTATAAATAGGTTGAGGGTCTATAGTGCTAATAGCATTACTCCTAAAATAATTCTATAGATCACAAACGGCATAAGCCCAATTGTATCTAATAGTTTAATAAAAAACACCACGGTCAGATATGAACTGATCGCCGCTACAAAAAATCCAACAATTAACATGGGCCAATCAACCAATTGTGGTTGTTGATACAAATCTAACATCATTAATAATGCAGAAAGTGTAATAACTGGTATGGACAATAAAAAAGCAAACTGGGTGGATTTTTTGATAGACAATCCAACGAGCAGGCCTGCGGTAATAGTTATGCCTGATCTTGAAGTGCCAGGGATAAGAGCTAAAGCCTGCATTAAACCCACAAAAGCCACATCTAACCAATTCAATTCATCTCTGGTTTTTTTCTGTCTAGCATTCAACCAACTGGAAAATCCTAGCAAGATTCCAAAAAACAAAGTTGAGTAAGCAATAATTTCAATAGAGCGTAAATTAATCTCGATAAAATCTTTAAACAACAATCCTGCTAATCCTACCGGAATGGTTCCAACTAACACACCCCAGGCTAACTTTGATTGGCCAATAGTTTGAACTTTAACTACTGAATAAAAAAAGTCCCTCAGTAGAATTTTAATGATAGCTCGATAATAAAACACAATAGCGCTTAAGGTGCCCATATGCACAACCACATCAAAGGCCAATCCTTGATCTGGCCAATCGGTTAACTTTGGCACTAAAATTAAGTGCGCTGAAGAAGATATTGGTAAAAACTCACTTAGTCCCTGAACCAACGATAATACTATTGTCTGAATGAAATCCATAATAATAACAAGTTTACAGCTTGTGACTTAAATCCTGTTCTTTAAATCCTATTAATTTTACGCTTTTCGATTTACTTAGAGCTAAAACTTTAAAACTCTCGCCCATAGCACTAGGCAGAACTAATTGCTTGACTTGTTGTGCTAGAGTGATACGTTTGTTTTCATCAGTTTCGGTTAAAAGGTATTCATCAATCCCTAAAGAAAGTAAAAACATTGCCTGTGTCGCATACCCAGCAATATTAAAACCGATTAAACTAGCTTGATCAGCAATATCTGAAAAATTAACGGACGTTGTAATGTCTTGCTCGCCGATATTAACAAAAGGATTGTCACTAGCTTTATGCTGATGATAACAACGCAACGTACCATTAGTACGCTGCGGATGGAAGTATTCAGCTCTATGCATGCCGTAATCGATTAATAACACCACCGCATCATTAAGCGCATCATATATCGAATCAATCCATGCTAAAGCCTGGACATTCACCTCGGTCTTATACTCGTTACTCAATGTTTTAGGTAATTTAAACTTATCATCTGAAAATGGCTCTGACTTAACTTGCCAGGCAAATTCATTTTGATCAAAACCAACACCTAGCTCATAAAATGTATTATTTTGTTGAACAATGCGCTTAGCTGGCATAGCATCTAACACTTCATTGGCAATCACAACACCATTAAAATCTTCTGGGAGTTTGTCCAGCCACACAATACGATTAAGTAACTCAGGTAGTGCTTTGGCAATTGTTTGCTTTTGACGATATTTTAATTCGCCACTTAATTCAAGTATATAGTAGTGCTTTGGTAGGCAATTTAAGCGACCTAATTCAAACAATACCTGAGCAGCAAGCACACCACTGCCTGCACCAAACTCTAAAATACTATCATCTTTTGTTAAAACTTGCGCGCACTGCTTGGCCAAGCAAAACCCAAATAAATCAGAAGTTTCAGGCGCGGTAATAAAGTCCCCTTTTTCGCCAAATTTTTCCAACCCTGAACGATAATAGCCCAAATGCGGATAATACAACGCTAATTGCATAAATTCATCAAAACCTATGGGCGCTTGATTTTGTATAATAGTGTTTTTGATTATTTCGTCAAGATTCATCACATCAATATTTTATATGAAAACAGCATTAATCACAGGTGGTGCACATCGCATCGGTCAACAAATTTGTCGAACACTTCATCAAGCAGGATTTAACCTAGTTATCCATTACAATTCGTCAGCGACAGCTGCTCAAAATTTAGCAGATGAATTAAATCTTTCTAGACAAAACTCCGCAAAAATTGCACAAGCAGAGCTTTCTAATATGGATGATATTAATCGGTTATGTACAACCATTGATGGAATCGACGTATTGGTCAACAATGCCTCAGTATTCTATCCAACCCCTGTATCCAGCCTAAACCAGCCTGATTATCAAAAAATAATGAATACCAATCTTATGGGACCGTTATTCTTATCAACAACACTCAGTAACAAGCTTGCCACTAATCAGGGCTGTATTGTTAATATTGTTGATATTCATGCAGATAGACCGTTACGAAACCATACAATTTACAATATTTCTAAAGCAGCCATTGCCATGATGACAAAAACATTGGCAAAAGAATTAGCGCCAAACGTCCGAGTCAACGGCGTATCACCAGGTTCTATTTTATGGCCTGAAAATGATGCGGAATTAAGTGAAACACAAAAGCGATCAATGCTAGATAAAATCGCCTTAAACAAACAAGGTTCAGCTAATGATATTGCCAATACCGTTTTATTTTTAGCACAATCAAACTATATTACAGGTCAAATTATTGCTGTGGATGGTGGTCGAAGCTTAAATCAATAAAAATGAGCATGAATTAATATTTTTTAACTATTGATTGATTGATATTTGTGTTAAAATAAAAGGGCTTGATATTTTTTTTAATCAGCAAAAAAGAATTTATAAATACCTCTGTGCAAAGAAGAAAAACCACAGAAGTAAAATAATATTTTGGGCTTATTATTGCCACATAATAGAATAATTCACGGTCTTCTGCGACAGAGTAGCCAGACCTGAAAAGGGTTGATAAACCCTTGTAAAGAAAGGTTTTTTATCATTTATGATGAACACAAATCACACTTTAATATTAAATCAGCACTTGAGTGTTGATTGCCTATGTGCGTACTTAAGTCCCCCACAACAAGGACTTGATCATGAATCATATTTTAATCAATGCAACTCACAAAGAGGAAATCAGAGTTGGCATTGTCAAAAACAAAAAACTAACTGGACTTAACATAGAGACCAGTCTTAATAAAAAGACTAAAGGCAATATTTATCGTGGAAAGATCTCACGAGTTGAACAATCATTAGAAGCAGCATTTGTCGATTACGGCAAAGAAAGACAGGGTTTTTTGCCTTTTAAAGAAGTTGCTGAAACTCTGTACAATGGTGCAACACCTAAAGGCTCTAAACTAACTATTTCTGATGTTCTAAAAGAAGGTCAAGAAATTATTGTACAAGTTGAAAAAGAAGAGCGTGGCAACAAAGGTGCTGCTCTAAGTACTTATATCAACTTGGCTGGCGCTTATATGATCTTAACGCCAAACAACCCTAAAAGTCATGGTATTTCCCGTCAAATAACCTCCTCTGACAGACAATCATTAAAAGAAATCATTGGTAAAATTGTCATGCCTAAAAACTCGGGTCTAATCATTCGAACTGCAGGCAGTGGCAAAAGTTTAGAAGAGCTTCAATGGGAAGTAAACTACCTATCTGATCTTTGGAAATCTATCAATACAGCAGCAGAGAAACGCACTGCACCTTTCTTAATCTATCAAGAAAGTGACATTATTATTCGCACCTTGCGCGACTATCTTCGTGCTGATACAGACAGTGTTATTATTGATGAATTGGAAGCATTCCAAAATGCTAAAGAATTTGTTAGCTTTGTACTGCCACAATATCTAGATCGAATTAAATTTTTTGATGTCACTGAACATTCGCTTTTCAACCATATGGGTGTTGAAAATCAAGTTAAAAGCGTATTTAATAGAGAAGTATCTTTACGCAGTGGCGCAACCATTGTATTTGATCCAACAGAAGCCTTAACTGCAGTTGATATTAACTCTGCTCGCGCCACAAAAGGCTCTGATATTGAAGAAACTGCCTACAATACAAATTTAGAAGCGGCAAAAGAAATTGCTATCCAATTGCAACTTAGAGATATTGGTGGATTGGTTGTTATTGATTTTATTGATATGGCCACTGAAGAGCATCGACAAGCCATTGAAAAAGCTATGGAAGCAGCAACACAAACAGACCGTGCTCGCATCCAAATTGGCAATATTTCTAAGTTTGGACTTTTAGAGATGTCAAGACAACGCTTAATGAGCTCTGTCACTGAATCGGTTGAAAAGTCTTGCCCTGCTTGTCATGGTCGTGGTACAACACCAACCATTCCAACACTGGCATTGTCTATTCTTAGACAGCTAGAAGATGGTTGCAATGCCAGCAACCAAACAGCAAAAATAACCATTCAATCTAGCGTTGAAGTAATCACTTATATTCTCAATGAAAAGCGTCAAGATGTCGCTAATCTAGAAGCTAAGCATGATATCAAAATTACGCTACTGCCCAATCCTTACATGCAGTTTCCAAACTTCACAATTAACAAACAAAAAGGCAGTAAAAAATCACAACACAAAAGCTATCAAGGCATTTCAAAACCACAACAAACATTGGCTGAAAATGGACTGGCTGATGAATCTGAAATTCCAGCAATTGATATGAATCGCCCTAATACGCGTGTACCTGAGACCGTCAAAGAAGAAAAGGAACAACCCTCTTTATTTGCAAGAATCAAGGCTGCATTATTTGGCAAAAAGAAAAAGCCGAATAAACGAAAAGCAAATTCTAATAATAAAAATCGGAACAGAAATCGGAACAGAAATCGTAATAAAAACAAATCTGACAATCCGGCACAACAACAGAGCAAGCCTAAGCAACAAGGCCAAGGTAAAAAACAGCAAAATAAGCCTAAGCAACAGAGCAAACCTAAGCAACAAGACCAGGGTAATAAGCAAGATAACACTCAAGCAAATAGTGCACCAAAAAATCCTACTAATGAGCAGATAAACAAGCCAAAACCTGAAGTCAAAACACAGAATTCTAGCAAAAAATCAGAATCTAGTTCATCGGCTTCAAAACAACCCGAAGTTAAGCAGCAAGAGGCAAAACAACCTGAGTAGACCTATGTACAATTTAGCAGTATTTGGCAACCCAATAGCGCACAGCTTGTCCCCTACTATTCACGCTGAGTTTGCACAGCAAACCGGTATAGAGGTTAATTACGACAAAATATTGGCACCCATTGATGGCTTTAATCACAAGGCTCAGCAATTTATCGATGAAGGGGCTACTGGTTTCAATATCACAGTACCTTTTAAATTAGACGCTTATAATTTCGCAACAAAACTTACGCTTAATGCGAAAACTGCAGGTGCAGTTAACACTATCAAAGTTGAAGGATCTGAATTAGTTGGTGAAAACACTGATGGCATAGGGCTGGTTAACGACTTGGTTAACAATCTTGGTGTTAATTTAAAAGACAAGACAATTTTAATTCTAGGTGCAGGTGGCGCAACACAAGGCATCTTACTACCATTACTAAAAGAAAATCCAAAGCGTGTCATGATTGCTAATCGTACTGCTAGCAAGGCCCAACAATTACAACAAGACTTTGCACAATACGGCAATACTTGTGGATTTGGCCTAGAAAAAATCAAGAACGAGCCTGTTGATGTCATCATCAATGCAACGAGTGCTTCGCTTGATGGAAAAATGCCCAATATTGCTAACGGTTGTGCTGATGGTGCTATTTGTTACGATCTTATGTATGGCAAACAGACACCTTTTATGGATTGGGCTAAAGCTAACAATGCATCAATGATCGTCGACGGATTAGGCATGCTAGTAGAACAAGCGGCCAGTAGTTTTGAATTTTGGACAGGTAAAAAACCTAATACTCAAAAAGTAATGGAAAATTTAAGGCGCTAGACGTTCAATCGTCCAATTCTCTCCTGCTTTAATATAAACAAATCTGTCATGTAGGCGATTCTCTCTACCCTGCCAAAATTCAATTCTATGAGGGATGACTCTATATCCACCCCAAAAATCAGGCAATGGAACTTTGCCTTGTTTAAATTTATTCTTCATTGACTCAAACTGACTTAATAGCGCTTGTCGAGAGGAGATGCCACTAGACTGAGCCGATGCCCAAGCGCCTAATTGAGAGTCTTTCGGACGTGATGAAAAATATTTTATAGAGTCTAATGTTGAAATTTTTTCCACCGTACCGGAAATTTTAACTTGCCTTTCTAGGTCCAGCCATGGAAACAATAAGGCCGCATTTGGATTGGATTGGATTTGCTGTGATTTTTTCGAATTGTAGTTAGTGAAAAAAACAAAACCCTGCTCATCAAATGACTTTAGCAAAACAGTTCTAATGCTCACTTCATCTGCATCACTAGTGGCCAGACTCATGGCATTAGGCAAGGTTAAGTTTGCTTCGCTTGCTTGCTTCATCCATAGTTCAAACTGCACAAAAGGATCGCCATTCATTTGTTGACGAGAAATACCATTACTGGTAAATTCTCGTCTCATTGCGTTAAGATCAGTTTGCATTAGAAGGGTAACTTGTTTAAGACTTTAGATAGTGGCGAAGAAGTATTAGCTTTTGCCTCAGTTAAATGACTAGAAATTAAATACTTAATCGGTGGGAAATTTTCAGCAAATTTTAAAACCATCTTTCTGACTTGTTTAACCACAGGTGCATCGTTGGTAAATAATGCAACAACGCCATTTGTACCGAAAAACATCAGTCGTGTTAAATTAATATGTTTCTTTTCAAATAATTTTAACAAGGGTTTGGAGCCGATATCTTGACCGTGGGTAAGCGCCTCTTTGATCAAAGTAGTCAAAATATCTTGCCCTCTTAAGCCTAAATTAAATCCGTGTGCAGTAACTGGGTGCATACCAACAGCAGCATCGCCAATTAAAGCAAATCGATCTGCAATAAAAGTTTGCGCATGTACGCCCACCAAAGGATATGAATGTCTTTTACCCTCTTGCATCATAGCGCCCAACTCACCTTTGAAATCTTGAGTAATTTTTTCATTAAAGTCTTGCTCACTCATATCAAGCATCTTTTGAGCTTGATCAGTTTTAACCGTTAACACTACTGATGAAGCATTGCCTACCATCGGCAAAAGCGCCAATGTTTGACCATAATCAAAACACTCCAATGCAATATTATTATGCGACTGTTCATGTGTCATTTTGGTAACAATCATCACTTTAGAAAAATCTTTCATCAATGATGGAATACCCACTTTACGACGAATATTAGAAAAGCGACTATCAGCTGCAATCACCAGTTTTGCTTCAACAGTGTTATTATCGGTAAAAATAACCTTGGAGTATTCATTGCAATACTCCACATTATCAACAGTAGCATCAGTGATAATTTCTATGTTGTCAGCTTGACTTACCCGCTGATAAAGGGCTTTTCTAACTTGATAATTTGGCACTAAATAGCCAAGCGCTTCAATTGAAGAGTCGTCACTTTTAAAGTTTAATAACGAAGGTGAATCACCATCAAATACTTTTGCTTCTCGTAATAAAGAAACTTCTGATTGGTCAACCAAATCCCAAACACCTAGCTTCTTTAAAATCTTTAAGGATAAATGCGTTAGTGCAATCTCTCTACCATCAGGCATTGGTGTAGATAGTGACTCTACACTGGATTTTTCCACCATTAAAATCTTAACATTTTCGTCTATCATTGAACTGGCAAAGCTAAGTCCTGCTGGGCCACAGCCAATAATAACAATGTCATATGCTTTTTGCATGTTTAGATCTAATATTTTTGAGATAATAGCAACATTATAACAATCAAGCCTTGTGATGATTTACGTTGTTATCCAATTCAGCTGTATTATTTATCTAGTTTTCAATATACAGACTGATAATTTTGCTCTAATGGAATATTTGTTAACTATTGCCGCTATTGTTATTGGTTTAAGCGCTGTCGTGTCTATGCAGCTTAAGAACCTTAATATCCTCCCAGAACTGAAAAAGACTCACCAATTGCGAACAAAAGGGGTTTATCATTTTGCCAGACACCCTATGTACACCAGCGTTTTATTGTTATGTTTGGCATTCATGTTGAGCAATTCACATTTATTTGCTCAAATAACCATGCTAATTCTATTTGTTGATCTAATCTTAAAATCTAACTTAGAAGAAAAGTTATTGTCTGAACGTTTCCAAGATTACCCAGAATACCGTCAAAAAACGGGCCGATTCTTGCCATTTTTATAAGTCTTTTAATTGCTGAATAGCTTGCTCATCACCTATTTTTTCAAGTTTCTTTAACCAGTATTTAGCTTTTTTAATAGAGCGCTTAACGCCAGTGCCCTGTAGATACATATCTGCCACTTTACTCCAGGCAGGCTGGTGCCCTTTTCTGGCAGCGGCTATTGTAAAGTTGTAAGCCTTAGATGGGCTTATTTTTACACCTTGGCCCAATTCGTAATGTCTAGCAATGTCTAGATAAGCTGCCAAATTCCCTTGTTTGACTGCCTGTTGATATAGCTTATGTGATTTTCTATAATTCTGGTTAGGATCCGAATCATAGAGTGAGGCCAGTTTATAACTTAAGTTGGTATTACCATTTTCATATGACTTTTGATACCAATCAAATGATTGTTGAGCGCCCCCTATGCCACCAAACTTATACAAGAAAAAACCTTGCTCAATTAATGATGCTAATTTTTCTTGAGCCTGTGCATGATCTTGATTAGCAGATTTAAACAACCACTCGTATGCCTTTTCATAATCCTCATCATCTGCATAAGCCACACCTAAACGATACTGCTCATCACTATTGCCAGATTTAGCTGCCTCAATTTTCCATTTACTCGCTAATAATGCATTCTTCTTTACCCCGTTACCTTGCTCATACATTTGCGACAAATTATATTGCGCATCTGCATAACCCTGGTTGGCAGATTTTTTTATCCACTGGTGAGCTGTTTTTAAATTTCTTTCAACCCCAATGCCTAAATAATACATACTACCTAGAACATACTGGCCTTTTGCATGACCGGCAGTAGCTGATTCTTGCAAATAACCAATCCCTATTTTGTCATCTTGCTCAACACCGTGACCTTGAATATACATGATACCTAAAGCAGTTTGAGCATCTAGATCATGCAACTTTAGCGCATGTTCAAAAGCGCTTAATGCCTTTGTATAACTTTGCTCCACGCCACGACCATAATAATAATCTTGTCCACGATCATATAGACTAGTTTCAGCAACAACAGTCGCTGTTGATAAAATCAAAACTGAAGATAAAGAAAATCTCAAACTAATCTCAACAAGCTTCTTCATTTCTCACCTAGCTATTCCGATATGTAATCAATTTTTGCCATTTATTTTTAGTTAGTTGGCTGTTATCCTTAGGCATGTAAGTTTACTATTTAATTGATAAATATAAATTGATGTCAAGTATACATTTTTGCAAACTAAAAATATAAGCTTTAAAACAATAAATTGTAGAAGAGAGATGGTAGTCACGGTCAGATTTGAACTGACGACTTCCAGCATGTCATGCTGGCACTCTAACCAACTGAGTTACGCGACTATAAAGATTGCTATTAGCAGATTGCTAACAACGAATGCAGAATTATACCTCGTAAACAAATATAAATACTGCGTAAAGAGGGGTTAAAACTAGAAACAGGTTTTAATAATATCTTGGATATTACTAGCTGCTGCGTACGGATCGTCCGCATTTTTAATTGGGCGGCCTACAACAATATAATCAGAGCCAGACTTAAACGCTGTTGCCACATCCACCACACGTTTTTGATCATCATCATTTGCTACTGGGCGAATACCTGGAGTAACAGCAATCAATTTATTGTCAACATACTCTCTTAAAAATGGAACCTCAAGACCTGAAGATACCACACCATCACAACCTGCTTCAAAAGCACGTTTAGCACGTGAAATTACCAAATCTTGCACATCGCACTTAAAACCTAAGTCATCAAGATCACCGCGATCTAAACTTGTCAAAGCTGTTACCGCTAGAATTTTAAGATCACCTTTATTTTCAGCAGCCTTTTCCATTAAACCTTGGTTGCCATGAATAGTTGCAAAGGTTGCACCGTACTGACTAAGGCGATTAATAGTTCTACCCACTGTTTCTGGTACATCAAAAAATTTAAGATCAACAAATACTTTTTTATCTTTAGCAATTAACCAGTCCATCAATTGGAAATATTGACCAGTCATTAGCATTTCCATACCAATTTTGTAAAAGTTAACACTTTCATCTAACTGATTAACCAAGTCTTTTGCTTGAGAAACTTCAGGCACATCTAATGCAAAAATTAATCTGTCTTCAATCTTAATATCTTTCATGACTATTCCTATTTAAAAAATACTACCACCAGAATAACCATTTTCATTAGCTTTTCTGATCCAGTACTTTGATTGTTCAATATCCTTATCAACTGACTTGGCTAAGGCGTAAAAAATGCCCAAATTATACTGTGCTTTTGCATAATCTTGGGTGGCAGATTTCTCATACCATTCAAAGGCTTTAGTTAAATCCTTATCAACACCCATACCTAAGTCATAAGCAAGTCCTAGCTCATATTGAGATTGGGCATCGCCCTGCTCTGCAAGTTGTTTTACTTGCTCGTAGGTTTTTTCTACTGCCATTTAATTATTTTGGAGAAATCTCGACGTTGACTTTGACAGCCTTTCCATGAGGTCTTTTCTTGGTAGTATAAGTAAAAATACGGCCGTCGTATTCATACTAAACTCGGTAATGACTCAAACGTTTTTGAGATTCTTCACGGTATTTTGTTTCACAAATTTCACGACTAACTAGCGTGGCCTTATTAGACTTCTTTAACTCGTCATCATGAGCTAAAGACGCACCTAACAAAGCCCCTGCAACTGTCATAGCATCTTTACCATCACCGCCACCAAACTGATTACCAACTAAGCCACCTAAAATACCACCCATGATTTCATTAGCAGCTGAACCATCCCCTTGAGTTTGATAAAATTCTTTAATATAGCAATCTTGATATGGTTCACGAATCGTGTGAGTGCGATATATTTTATCAACTGATACTACGGTAGCTGTGTCTGTATAGCTGCCTGCAACCACGGGTTGAGCAGCAACTAACATAGGGATTAGTAACATTGTATTTAGCTTCATGTAGCAACTCCATTTGTAATAATTACGGTAGTATATATTCTACGCTTTTTAATCAAATTTAGCAGATGAATTCACCGACTTTATACTACATTTATGATCCAATGTGCTCCTGGTGTTGGGGATTTAATAACACTTGGCAACAAGTGCAATTACAGATCAACAATCGTCTTAAAATTCAGTATGTATTGGGCGGCCTAGCACCAGATAGCAATGAAATTATGTCTACTGAAATGTGTAGCTATATTCAAGAAAATTGGCGCAAGATAGAACGAGAAATTCCAGGCACAATCTTTAATAACGACTTTTGGGAAAATTGCACGCCAGTACGCTCTACCTACCCCGCTTGTCGGGCAGTCATTGCTGCTAAAAATCAAGGCAATCAATTTGAATTTTCCATGATTAACGCCATTCAAGAGGCTTATTACTTACAAGCAAAGAACCCTTCTAACAAGGCTACTTTAATTAGTCTAGGTGTCAGTATTGGGTTAGATGAACAGCAGTTTATCAAAGACTTAAACTCAAATACCACGCAAACAAAACTAGAGGGTGATATCGAGCTATGCCAATCTCTTGGCACAAGTGGATTTCCATCTCTTGTACTAGAGAATAAAGGGATTAAAAAAATGATTAAAATTGATTACAACAACCCAGCGTTTATTCTTCAACAAATATTCGCTTGAATAATTAACGCTCAGCGTTGATAATACCAACCTTGCCTTCGTAGCTCAGCTGGATAGAGCAGCCGCCTCCTAAGCGGCAGGTCAGCCGTTCGAATCGGCTCGAGGGCACCAAAATTGACAAAAAAATATTGAACTAAATTTAGATCGACTCTTTTTAAGAAAATCAATTCGCATATGTTAGAATTTCAAACATCATTGAAATTAAACAAAAAAATGTTAAAAATTATCTATTTAACCCCCTCTTCTTTTGGACTTTTTCCGTAAAT
>NZ_JAQWSS010000049.1 GCF_029243085.1 Candidatus Thioglobus sp.
GAATAACTTCGCATCCAAATACGCCGCATTTGTAATTGCCCATCGTAAGGTGATATTAGCCTTAATGGCAGTGTTCACTTTGTTTATGGGGTATTTTGTTCAGTTTATAGATATTCGTAATGACCCTGATACTTTACTGCCTGAAACTAACCGCTACGTAGCCACGAATGCCTATGGTGAGCAGAAGTTTGGTTTTGGTAATATTATGGTGGTGGGCTTTGTCTTAAAAGAGTGCGTGGGTGGTAACGATCCTTACGCTGATGCAGACCAAATTGTGCGTTTTGATCCACAAACAGGACTGCGTATTCATGAATCAGCTCCTTCGAAGATGACCCAAGCTATCTGTGAAACTGCGGGCGGTGCTTGGGAAACTAGTGAAGATATCTATCAGCCGTGGTTTGTGAACATGGTGCAAAAAGCTCATAACGATATGGTGGCACTTGATCATGCTCGTCCGTCCAACTTTATGGATATCGCGGCGCAAAAGATTAAGTATATGGGCACGTCTGAAGATGGCGGGCTGAAGTTTGAAAGATTAATCCCAGTTGCGGGTATTAACACCGCTGATAAACAAGTGGCAGATGTACAGCTTGCGCATCTTAAAAAAGGCATTGAAACTAACCCAGTATTAGCACCAATGCTAATGCTGAAACAAGATAAAGATGGCAACCGCTGTGAATTTTCTCAAGAAGGTTGGTACGACGATGATGTCTGTAGTGCCAAAGGCTTCTTTATTGTGGGTGACTATGCTGATACGGTTAAATCTGATTACTTACCATGGGTATCTTCAACCATTGCACTAGTAGATGCTATTAAAGCAGAGCATGGTGACAAGGTAGAGGTGCGCATTGCGGGTGAGCCGTATTTCTTGGCATTCATGCTTTATGATCTTGTGCAAAAGTGGTGGTTGTTTGCGATTTCATTCTTAATCGTGGTTGGGATGCTTTGGTATCTTAACAGAGGCTGGAGAGGATCAATCTTCCCACTCATTGGTGTGGTTTCTACTATTGTTATTACTCTTGGGTTAATGGGCTTTACTGGTTATAAGCTGACAACAATGATGGTGCTGACGCCAATGCTACTATTAGCCATTGGTACTGGGCACGCGGTGCAGGTTGTGCGTCGTTATCAGAGTGAATTGCATGGTAATGGTATATTGCCACTCAGTGCTGCTGAACGTGCTATTTCTGCAACGATCGTGCCAGCGACACTAGCGATTGTGACTGACATGGTCGGTTTCTTTACTTTGTCGTTTGTCGATATTTCATTCTACAAAGCTTATGCTTACTTTGGTATGTTTGGCATGATGACGATTCTAATTACCACGACAACCATTGCGCCAATCTTAATGGCGATGTTCCCGGGTAAAAATACTGAAGTAGATCCTTCAATGGTTGAGGCCTCTAAGTTTGAAAAAGGCATGGCTAAAACACTTACCAGCGTTATCACCGGTAAGATGAAAATCATTCCAATTGGTCTGATTGTGGCATTAGTAACATGGTCTGCTGTACAAACTAAAATTTATGCACCAACTGAAGAAAAAATCATGCCTGGATTGGAAGTGGGTATCAATTATTCACGTGCTGCCTTTAAATATGATTCAGATGCGAATATTGACCTGCGCCGCCTAGGTGAAGTGATGCCAGGTGTGATTTCAGTGAACATTCCTGTTAAGGGTAAGCCTGAACACTTCCCAATGTTGCCAGCTTGTGAATATGATGGTTCGCAAGCGCCAGGTACGCCTTGTTGGGATGAGGATGAAGATGCGCCACAAGGTGCATTTAACAATGCTGAGGTTCAAGCAGCAATTGAAAAAACTGAAGATTGGATGAGAGCTCATCCTAACATTGGCTTTACGGGTTCATACATTCAGTTTATGAAGATTGTTAACATGTTGATGATGACACCAGAAGGTCAAGAACCAAATCTGAAGTATTTCCATGTGCCAAATGCAGAATTTATTGCTAACAATATGGATGTGTATGGCGACGAAGAAGATCCTGAGTGGGTGCCTGATGCGAATGAAATCGTCACTGGTTTTAATGGCTTGTTAGAAGCTAATACCAATGCCGGTGATTTAGACTCATTTGTTGCTAAAGGTTGGAACGAGGGTGTGATTATGGGCTTTGTAAACACCATGGATCCAGTTAAAACACACCAAACGGTTAAAGATATCCAGCAGTTCTTTAAAGAGCATCAGCACGAGCCTGGATTTGATTTAGTAACTTGGGGCTTTAAGTCGGGCGATGTGGTGCACATGCCTGAGAGTGGCAAGATAGTTACCATTGAAGATAGCGGTACTGATACCGTAGCAGTGGGTGGTTTCCTAGGCGCAACAGAAGCCACACATGATGTTGCCGTACAAGAATATTTAACATCTCCGTTGATTACAGCATTGGCAATTTTCATTATTGCGGCACTGATCTTTGGTTCACCATTGGTTGCAGCAATTCTGACTTCAACCTTGTTAGTAACGCTATTTGGCCAATATGGCCTTGGCGCTTACTTTACCAGTATTGAAAACTGGTCAGGTAATCTTCACTTTGCAACCTTGGTATCGTTATCGATTGCGATGGGTCTAGGTGTTGACTACGGTATTTACATGATCTCACGTCTAAAAGAGGAGATGGCTGCCACAGGTGGACAGTGGGTTGAGTCAGTTAGAAATACTTTAGAGACAACCGGTGCGGCAGTATTTGCCTCTATTGTGGTGTTGTTAGCGAGTTTCATTCCGCTACTGATGACACAGCTGGCTAATACGTGGGCACTGGGTGTGTTTATTTCTGAAGCGTTGATTATTGATGTGGTTCTAGCATTAACCATCATCCCATTATTGGTTTATGTGTTTAAACCAAAGTATGTGTTTGGTGAGAAGAAATAAGACAAGTTAAACTAACTTTAAAAAGGCTTGCTTCGGCAGGCCTTTTTTATTGCTGAAATCAGAAGCTCTAAAGTATAATTCATGCATTATTTATAAGATTTATTATTAATGGCGTTAATTGTACAAAAATATGGTGGCACTTCAGTAGGCTCAGTTGAGCGTATTCAAGCGGTTGCTAAAAAAATTAAAGCGTTTGCAGATGGTGGTGATCAGCTCGTGGTGAGTGTCTCAGCGATGAGTGGTGAAACCAATCGAATGACAGCGCTCGCTCAAGAGATTCAAGACGTGCCATCTTTACGTGAGATGGATATGTTGCTAACTACCGGTGAGCAAGTTACTATTTCTTTATTAGCGATGGCATTACAACAATTGGGATGTGATGCAATTTCTTATCTTGGTTCGCAAGTGCGTATTGTGACTGATTCAGAACATGGAAAAGCGCGTATTAAATCAATTGATGATCACCGCATTCATGCCAGTTTAGACTCAGGCAAAGTGGTGATTGTTGCAGGCTTTCAAGGTGTGGACGAAGACGGACACATTACCACGCTGGGTCGTGGTGGTTCAGATACTACTGCTGTGGCATTGGCTGCAGCACTTAAGGCGGACGAGTGCCAAATTTATACAGATGTGGATGGTGTATATACCACAGATCCGCGTATTGAGCCTAAAGCTCGAAAGATGAATACCGTGAGTTACGAGGAGATGCTAGAGATGGCATCACTTGGCTCAAAAGTTTTGCAAATTCGCTCAGTTGAGTTTGCGTCGAAATACAAAGTGCCTTTAAGGGTGTTATCATCATTAATTGATAACCCTGTTGGCACGTTAATTACTAGCGAGGAAAACATTATGGAAAAAGCTGTTATTTCAGGCATTGCGCATAATAAAGATGAAGCAAAATTAAGTTTGATTGGTGTACCGGACAAGCCAGGTATTGCCTTTAAAATTTTAAAGAATATCAGCGATGCTAATATTGAAGTTGATATGATTGTGCAAAGTGTTTCGGCACGTGAAGGCTTGACCAATTTTGCCTTTACTGTACATCGTACTGATTTTGAAAAAGCGCAAACTATTCTACAAACTGTTTGTGATGACTTGGGCGCCATGGGTGTGCAAGCTGACGACAAAGTGGTTAAAGTATCCCTAGTAGGTATTGGTATGCGTTCGCATGCGGGTATCGCTTCACAGATGTTTGAAGTGCTACATAATGAAGGAATTAACATTCAGATGATTTCTACGAGTGAGATTAAAATCTCAGTAGTGATTGATGAAAAATATTTAGAATTAGCTGTGCGTTCATTGCACAGTGCTTTTGATTTAGACAAGGAATAAAAATGCCAGGATTTGACGACAGAGATGGTTTAATTTGGTTTGACGGTGAGTGGGTTGAATGGCGCGATGCTAAAGTTCACGTATTAACGCATACGTTGCATTATGGCATGGGCGTGTTTGAAGGTGTTCGTGCTTATGAGACTAGCAATGGTCCAGCGATTTTCCGACTTGAAGAACATACAGACCGATTATTTAATTCTGCCAAGATCATGAATATGGATATTGGCTTTTCAAAAGATGAAATTAACCAAGCACAGAAAGATGCGGTTGCTAAAAACAACTTAGATAGTGCTTATATTCGTCCAATGAGTTTTTACGGTTCAGAAGGCATGGGATTGCGTGCTGACACACTTAAGGTGCATACAATTATTGCTGCCTGGGAGTGGGGTGCATACCTAGGTGAAGATAACATGAAGAATGGTATACGTATCAAGACTTCAAGCTATACACGTCATCACGTTAATATTGCCATGACTAAAGCTAAGGCAAATGGTAACTACATTAATTCGATGTTAGCATTGCAAGAAGCGCTAACAGATGGCTATGACGAGGCTTTATTATTAGATATTGATGGTTTTGTTGCAGAAGGTAGTGGCGAGAATTTCTTTATTGTGCGTGATGGTGTCATTTACACGCCAGACTTAACTTCTGCCTTGGCCGGCATTACTCGTGATACAATTTTCCAATTAGCAACGGATTTAGGTTACAAAGTGATTGAAAAACGCATTACTCGTGATGAAGTATATTGTGCTGATGAGGCGTTCTTTACAGGCACTGCTGCAGAAGTAACTCCAATTCGTGAACTTGATAATCGCACCATTGGTAATGGTACTCGTGGTCCAGTGACAGAAATTTTACAAAAACTATACTTTGATTGTGTGTATGGTCGTAATGATCAATACCAATCTTGGATTGCAAAAGGATTGTGTAAATGAGCGATTTCGTAGATCAGAATCAACACAAACATGTTAGTCATTCGATTGTTGAAGCTCAAGATTTGCCGTTTCATTGTCCACCAAAAGACACGCAAAAGTGGAATATGCATCCTAAGGTGTTTATTCAATTTAACAAAAACGGCAAGGGCACATGCCCCTATTGCGGTGCTAGTTACGAACTAGGCTAAGAGTGGATAATAAGGCGGTTAATATTGTTTTAGTTGGGCCAATGGGCTCAGGTAAAACCTCAGTTGGACGTCGTCTAGCTTGTGTGCTTAAGCGTGATTTTTTTGACTCAGATTTTGAAATTGTCGCACGCACTGGTGTTGCTATTGATCATATTTTTGATGTTGAAGGTGAAGAAGGTTTTCGTCAGCGTGAAACCAGTATGTTGGCCGAGCTTTGTGAAATTACCAATATTGTTATTGCCACGGGTGGTGGAATCATAATCAAGCCAGAAAATAGAGAACTATTAAAACACAATAGTTTTGTGGTGTATTTGTCCTCAAGTATTGAGCATTTAGTGATGCGTACGGCGCGCTCAAAATCTCGCCCATTGTTAGAGAAATCAACCAATCGAGAAAAAACCATTCGAGAATTAGTTGAAAAGCGTGAGCCTTTATATCAGGAAGTGGCAGATGTTGTGATTGACACCACGGGTAAGAAGCTTTACGCTATTATTAACGAAATTAAAAAAGCCATTCCTAAATGAAAACAACCTTAACACTTAGTATTGCTTTGTTGCTCAGTACAAACTCTGTAGCTATGACGCAATCTGAGTTTGTTGAACGTTTAAAAATGATTCATCCTTTTTTTACGCAACAGGGTTATTCTCAGCAAACTTCTGAATTGGACTACATTGCCACAACTGCTAATCAAGATTGGGTATTAAGCGGCACTATCGATTCTGCGAATAAATTAAATACTCAAATTTCTAGCTCTACGATTAATGCCACACAAAATTTGGTTGAGACAGGTGCTGATATTACCATTAGTAATGTTTGGAGTGATGGATCAGATGCTGACAAACTCACAGTAAGCTATACACATCCTTTATTAAAAAATGTTGATGGGGTGAATGATTTGCTGGCAAGTGATTTATCAAAAATTCAAATTGATATCAATGCGCTTATGCGTACTCAAAGCACTGAAAAGTTCGTTTTATCTCAACTGGTTAAATTAATTGATTTAAGCTTTGCACAACAACAACTCGAGTTAACAACTCAGCGTCTAGCACTGTCTGAACAAGAGCTAACCCTGGTGAAAGAAAAATTCGCCCAATCAGTGGTAGACCAAGTTGATGTACTTTTGCAGGAAGATGCTTATCAGCGAACCTTGCAAAAACAACTGCAAGCTGAGCAAGCGTTAGATCTTTTAAAAGCCGAATTGTCAATTATTTTAAACCTGTCACCGAAGTTGATTCATAGTGATTTTAATCTTTATCAACTATATAAAAATAACTTGGGTGATATGGCAGCTTATTTGCGTGAAAATACTGCTGAGATGAAAATAGCTAAGCTTGATCAAGCTCAATTGCAAAGACAATTGTTGAGTGATAAAAACAATACTCAGGCACAACTTGATTTGCAGCTTGGTGTCAGTAATAAGAACGATAATGATTGGAATATCGGCCTAGGATTGAGCTATCCTTTGGGAGATACTAAGGCAAAAACAGCGCTTGAAAAAACCCACATAAGCCTATCTAAGGCGAAAGAGAATTCTGCAGAACAGTTACTAAATCTACGTGTAAAGACGAACGTTCTTAGTAAAAAGCTAACACATTTAACCAAGCTATTAAATACTTACCAGGCTCGAATAAAAATAGCAAACTCTCGAGCATTAGAAGAAAAAAAGCGTTATGAGCTCGGCAATTCACAAATAAGTTTTGTGATTTCAGCGCAAAATAATGTGCATGATGTCAAGCTAGCCTATGCGCAAGCAGCTGCTAGTTATCAAAAAACTGTATTAGAGTATAAGGCTACTATTGATCAACTATTGTAATGTCAATTAAGTATTTAATCACCCCGAAAAATCTACACGCTCATGTATTCGAAGTTGAGTTAAAAATACAGAATCCAAATCCTCTTGGACAAGTGTTCTCACTGCCAAGTTGGATTCCTGGTAGTTACTTAATTAGAGACTTTGCTAAAAATATTGTCAGCATGCAG
The DNA here is from genome assembly GCF_029243085.1 of Candidatus Thioglobus sp. GTDB lineage: Bacteria > Pseudomonadota > Gammaproteobacteria > PS1 > Pseudothioglobaceae > Thioglobus_A. Next base: position 7,317 of record NZ_JAQWSS010000049.1, read on the forward strand.
GCGCACAGTTGTGGCCAAGCAGTTGAGATTAAAAAACTTGATAAAAACCATTGGGTGGCCCAACCGTGTGGAGAGGAGCTGGTGTTAACTTATGAGATTTATGCCTTTGATCTATCTGTACGTAGTGCTTATTTAACGAATGAGAGGGCTTTTTTTAATGGTACTAGTGTATTTCTACTGCCTTTG
>NZ_JAQWSS010000051.1 GCF_029243085.1 Candidatus Thioglobus sp.
TTTAAGTTTAACGTTGCAGGCGCTAAAGGCGATACAATCGAACTTAAATATACTGACAATAAAGGCAAGACTGGTTCTGCGACTGCAAAGTCTAAGTAATCAATTATGCCGATTGAGGAGAGATTAATGAAAAAATTAATAGTAACTTTTGCAGCGGTAGCCTTATTAGGTGCTGGATCTGCAATTTCAGCGCAACAATCATCAGCGGTGCAAGCTGATATTGATGCATTTCAAAATCATTTTAAGTCTAAATTTCCAAATTTGAGTTTGAATGATTTTTCAAAAGGTCCTTACGCCATGAATGAAGACAAATTTATGCAGTTTGAAGCTGTCATGGAAATGCCTCCGTTTGAAGATTTAAGAGATGCTGGTGAAAAAGCATGGAATACACCGTTTGCTAACGGTAAAACTTTCTCTAGCTGTTTTTCTGGTGGCGATGAAACATTAAGAGTTCAGTATCCACGTTGGAACTCAACTTCAGGCAAGGTAGAAACACTTGAAAAAGCGGTTCTAAATTGTAATAAGGCTAACGGTGGCAAGAAGATGAAATCAGGCAAAGGTAAACTTGCTCACATTACATCTTACTTAACAACATTAGCAGAAGGTCAAGTGATCAATGTAATTGTTCCTGAAGGTGATGCTAAGGCTTTAGCTGCGTACAATCAAGGTAAGAACGAGTTCTATGCTAAGCGTGGTCAACTGAACTTATCATGCGCAAACTGTCATATCGATTCAGCTGGTAAGCGTATTCGTGGTAACACACTATCACCAGCATTAGGCCATATTACTCACTTCCCTGTGTGGCGTGGTAAATGGGCTAAAAAGAAAGGTGATGGTTTTGGTACGATTCAGCGTCGTTACGGCGGTTGTAACAAGCAGGTTAGGGCTAAGCCTAGAAAAAGACATCAAAGTGAATACACGAACTTAGAGTTCTTCCATACTGCAATGAGTAATGGCATGGAGATCTCTGGTACTGAATACAGAGAATAAGGAGATTAACATGAAAAAACTATTATTAATTACAACAGCAGTATTCTCACTGTCTGTTCAATCAGCTGATTTTTTAGGAAGTTCGCATAACTGGAATGATGGCTCTTCAGATCCTTTAAAAGCTGCCATTGCAATTGCAACTGCTGAAAATAAAAAAGCTAAAAAAGCTGGTTTTGAGTGGCGTGATACTGGGAAGTTTATTAAAGAGGCTGCTAAAGTGGGTGGCGCTAAAGGTTTGGCTTTAGCTAATAAAGCTAGACTGCAGGCAATAGACGCTCAAAAGCAGGCTAAAGAACAGGCTAATGCAGGTCCTAATTTTTAGTAAGATAAGTAAGTAGAAACAAAAAAAACACCCTTTATAGGGTGTTTTTTTTTGGTTATAAGGTGATATACCTATCATAAATAACTATATATTTACTCCATAATAGAGTTGCAAAATTTTTATTTGTGGTTATCATAGAGGTTTAGTAAGGTTAGCCCCTCTCTTAAGGGGTTTTATTTTTTTTATATATAAAAGAGGAGA
>NZ_JAQWSS010000058.1 GCF_029243085.1 Candidatus Thioglobus sp.
AATACAAGTAAAATTGCGATATTATGCGCAGTATTTTTAGGATCAACTAGATTGATCGATAATATAATTTTTAATCAAGGATAGCCATGTTCAATATTACAGATGAAGCGCAAGATTACGTTGCAGATTTATTTTCCCAACAAGATGATTCAGAATTGGGGCTTAAAGTTGACGTAGAAAGAGCAGGTACACCAGCTGCCACAGTATCATTTAATTTTTGTCATCCTAAGGATTTAACACCAGGATATCAAAAGTTTGAATATAAAGGTTTCCTGGCTTATATTGATCAGATTAATTTCCCGTATTTAAAAGGGTCTGAAGTTGCTCTAAAAGATGAAGGCACAGGTAAAAAACTAACAATTACTGCGCCAAACGCAAAAGGTGAAGAGCCAAAAGATGATGCGTCATTAGAAGAAAGAATTAAATACGTATTAGCTGCTGAAATTAGTCCGAGTTTGGCGTCACATGGTGGTTTTATTGACTTAGTTGAGATTACTAAAGATAAGGATGTGATTCTTAATTTTGGCGGTGGCTGTCAAGGTTGTTCTTCCGTAAAAGCAACATTAGAGCAAGGTGTTGAGACGCAGTTAAGAAATCGATTTCCAGAGATAAAATCAGTGCGTGATGTGACCGACCATACAAAGACTGATAACGCCTACATGTAGCGCTTAACTATAGAATATACAGGCAACGTTTATGGTTATTAAAATAGATGCAACTGAGCAAGAGCGTAAAGCCGCTAAAGCTGCACACGAATTATTTACCATTAATGCGATTCTAATCCATGTGATAGTCTCATTGGGCTTGATTAAGATATTAAATACAAGTATGGGTGTTGCTGTAGGTATTACGATTGTAATTTCAGCTTTTATTATTATTTATACTTTTTTGCGCACTAAAAAAGCCAAAGCAAATGACCCGTATTTGGTATATCTACATTGGCAATTATCTCTTAATCGTTATAAAATCCTGATTTCTGCCTATATTTTTTATTTTTTAGTCACCTCACTAGGGCTTTTGATTGGTGATGGTGGCTCAACTAGTATGGATGGGACGAGTATTGCCGGATCAATCCTAACCCTGTTAGGCACCGTGCCTTTATTTTTTGCTGTATTAGTATCAGCCGTACTTGGATCTGGCTCAATGTTTAATGCAGGTCGTGGAGAAGTAGAGCAGAAATTTGCACAAAAATATCCTCAATGAATGAGTTTAATCTGATTGAAAAATATTTCAATTGGGGAAAGTTAAATTGTGATGCTTTAGGGGTTGGTGATGATTGTGCGCTTATTTCTATCGACAGTGGTTATCAGCTAGCAACAAGCGTTGACACCTTGATTGAGAATGTTCATTTTCCTCGGGATACTTCCCCAGCTGATATTGCATACAAGGCTTTGAGTGTTAATTTAAGTGATTTGGCTGCAATGGGTGCAATCCCTAAATACTTTACTTTAGCGCTGACATTGCCTGAGTTTGATAAACACTGGCTTGAATCTTTCTCCACTTCACTTAAGTCGCTTGCCAAAAAATATCAAATAGATTTATTAGGCGGTGATACGACAAAAGGTAGCTTAAGTATTACGATTAATGTAACGGGTATCGTGCCACATAATAAGGCACTACTAAGATCATCAGCCAAAGTTGACGACATTATTTTTGTTTCTAATACGATAGGTGACGCAGCACTTGCTTGGCATCAAATTCAACAAGGAGAGCAGCCTAATCAAAGATTGTTAACGCATTTTAATAGACCGGAGCCACAAATAAAATTAGGACAATCCTTAGCGGGGATTGCTAACGCTTGCATTGATATTTCCGATGGATTAGAACAAGATCTTAATCACATACTTAAACATTCTAAAGTGGGTGCAAAAATTAACTTAAATAATATTCCACTGAGTCAATCAGTAGCTGCTTATGTTAAAAAGACAGACGACTGGTGTTTACCATTGGCGGGTGGCGATGATTATCAATTATGTTTTACAATTGCGCCTAATAAAATAGAGCTAATACAGGTATTGAAAAAAGAGTTAGATATTCAGCTAAGCGCTATTGGCACAATTACCAAAGATTTGGATTTTAAGAGATTAGGCGAGTTTGATCAAAAGTGTTCGGCATATCAACACTTTTGACAAAGGTTAATTAAACCTCTCTTTTTTCTGCAATGGTTTTACAGTCGATGCACTCATCGGCAGTAGGACGAGCTTCAAGGCGAATTAGGGCGATTTCAGTGCCACAAGTTTTACAATAGCCGTAGTCTCCCATTTCAATAATATGTAATGTTTTGTCAATTTTAGAGATTAATTTACGCTCGCGATCACGAGTTCTAAGTTCTAAAGCAAACTCTTCTTCCAGTGTGGCACGATCATTAATATCAGCGACTTGTGTTGAATCTTCTTGAATGTGATTAATGGTTGATTCAGCATCGCTAACTAGCTGATCTCTCCATACATTCAGCTTATGTTTGAAATGATTAAGCTGATCACTATTCATAAATTCCTCATCTTTTTTCGGAGTGTAGTGTGGAAGGTCTTGATAGTCTGTCTGTGACATGATGTAAGATTCATTTAAAAAAAATATGTTTATACCTAAAGTGCCTTAAAATAGCAATTTATTTTTCACATATTTAATTATAAAACGATTATGGCATTAGAAGCATTAATCTTTGACGTTGACGGAACTCTTGCGAACACTGAGAGGGATGGGCATTTGGTTGCTTTTAATTTAGCCTTTAAAGAATTAGGTTTGGATTGGGAATGGTCAAATGAACTTTATCATAAATTACTTGACGTGACCGGCGGACAGTTGCGTATTAAGTACTATTTAAAAGAATTTAATACATTGTTTAAACATGATGATGTAGATAGTTTAGCTGCATCAATACATGCACTAAAAACTAAGATATATGTGCGACTTATGGATGAAGGCGCTGTACCTTTACGTCCTGGTGTAGAGCGTTTGTTTTCTGAAGCTAGAGAGGCGGGTTTAAGGCTAGCAATCGCTACGACAACAACACCTGCTAATGTAGATGCGTTGATTGCTAATACTTTAGGCAAGGATGCATTAGATTGGTTTGAGGTGATAGGTGCAGGTGATGTTGTGCCTAATCTTAAGCCGGCAGGAGATATCTATAATTATGTGTTAAAGGAAATGAATCTCAACGCTTCACAATGTCTGGCATTTGAAGATTCTCATAATGGTATTATTTCTGCTAGTTCAGCTAATATTAAAACTCTTATCACAGTCAATGAATATACCGATAGACATGACTTTACAGGTGCTATTACTGTTCTAAATAATCTTGGCGAGCCTAACAAGCCATTTGAAATGATTACAGGAAATCGTACAGATTCAACCTATGTCAATGTTTCCTATTTACAGGAGTTACATGCACAGCATAGTTAAACTAGTTGACAATACCCGTGTTTACGACGTTGTTGATATCACCCCTTTATCTCGTGCATTTCAACTCTCAAAGCGCCTAGAGAATAATATCTATTTAAAGCGAGAAGACGAGCTTGCTATTCATGCTTTTAAACTAAGAGGAGCATATCAAAAAATTTCCTCTTTGACAACTGTACAAGCAGCCAAAGGTGTAGTTACTTCAAGTGCAGGTAATCATGGACAAGGTGTGGCATTATCTGCTAAAAAGCTAGGCATTGAATCTGTTATTGTCATGCCGTTATCCACACCAAAAATTAAGGTTAATGCAGTTGAACAGTTGGGTGGTAAAGTTGTTTTGCATGGTGATGTATATGACGATGCTTATCAATACGCTAAGCAATTAGAACAACAACAAGATTTAATTTTTATTCATCCTTATGATGACATTGAGGTTATGTCAGGCCAGGCAACTATTGCTAAAGAGTTGTTAGAACAATTGCCAAATATTGATAAAGTATTCATTCCTGTAGGTGGTGGTGGTTTAATTGCTGGTATGGCGACTTACATCAAGCACCATGCGCCTGAAATTCGAGTCATTGGTGTTGAGCCACAAGATTCACCAACACTGTATGAGGCTCTAAAGCATAATGAGCGTGTTATTTTGCCAGAAGTGGGGCGTTTTGCTGATGGCGTAGCAGTTAAGCAAATTGGTGAAAAAACTTTTGAAATTGCCAAGCAAGTCGTTGATGAAGTTGTACTGGTAAGTAACGATGAGATTTGTGCAGCAATTAAAGATATCTATGAAGATGTTCGTTCAATTTCAGAACCTGCAGGCGCTTTGGCAACAGCTGGTATTAAAAAATATGTTGAGCTTAATGAAATAACAGGTGAAAACTTAATCTCTATAGTGTCTGGTGCTAATGTTAATTTTGATCGGTTACGTTATATAGCTGAGCGTGCAGATATTGGCGAATATAATGAAGCCATTATTGCTGTTACTATCAATGAAGAGCCTGGTAGTTTTTTAAAGTTTTGTCAAATGTTAGAAAGTCATTCGATTACTGAATTTAATTATCGTTATGGCTCTGATACTCAGGCACGTATTTTTGTCGGTGTTTCTTTGAGCGAAGGCTTGAGTGAGAAAAAACAATTGTTAGAAACTTTGTCAGACTCATTTGATGTTTTGGATATGAGTGATAATTCGATTGCTAAAACCCATATTCGTTACATGGTTGGTGGGCGTAGCAATTGTGACAATGAAGTGCTATACCGATTTGAATTTCCAGAACGACCCGGTGCACTATTAGACTTTCTTAAAAAGGTGGGTAGCCATTGGAATATTAGTTTATTTCATTATCGTAATCACGGCGCTGACTTTGGACGTGTTTTAATTGGCTTACAAGCACAAGATGTCACCGAACTCGAGAAAAATTTTGATGAGCTTGGATATTTCTACCAAAACGAAACGGATAACAAGGCTTATCAATACTTCCTTTAAAGAAGCAAACACCCAGGATTTAGAGTTAATTCTGGCAATAGAAAATCGTGCTTATACTTTTCCCTGGACTAAACAAAAGCTTACTGATTCATTTAATAATCCAAATATTAGTATTCGACTAATTTTAGTGAATGAGAAAATTACAGGCTATTTAATTACGCTACACTCTATTGATTTTATAGATATTCTCAATATCTGTATTGATCCAAAGTTTCAACAACAAGGTCTTGGTGGGCGATTATTGGATGATTTTCTTAAACGCATTCAGAAAACCGAAGTTAAATCAGTTCTTTTAGAGGTAAGAGTTTCAAATGTATCAGCCATTGATTTTTATAAAAATTATGGCTTTGAGTTGCTTGATACACGCAAAAAATACTACTCAAACCTTGAGGATGCTAAAATACTACGTTTACAAATAATATAGCTATTCGCCAAAGGTTTTACCTGTCTATTTGTCAGCACTTATGGGTTACCAGTAATAATAAAAGTGCTTGTAAAGAGTAGATACGGTTGTTTTAACCATTCAATAGTTGATTATCATCCCATAGGAATCCGTCATGTCGCCAAAATCTAAAATTATCTATACTTTAACTGATGAGGCGCCGGCATTGGCAACCTACTCATTACTGCCGATAATAAAAGCTTTTACAAACGCTGTAGATATAGAGGTGGAAACTCGTGATATATCTTTGGCTGGTCGTGTGATTGCCGGTTTTTCTGAAAGGTTGGCGGAAGAACAAAAAATTGGCGATACCTTGGGTGAACTGGGTCAGACTGCAAAATCTCCAGAAGCCAATATTATTAAGCTACCAAATATTAGCGCCTCTATTCCACAACTAGAGGCTGCAATAGCTGAGCTTCAAGCAAATGGATATGATATTCCAAACTATCCTGCCAATCCTACAAGTGATGAAGATAAAGTAAATAGAACTGTATTTTCCAAAGTGTTAGGTAGTGCAGTAAATCCAGTATTGCGTGAAGGAAACTCTGATCGTCGTGCACCTCAATCTGTTAAAAGTTATGCAAAGAAAAACCCTCACTCAATGGGCGTTTGGGCAACTGACTCAAAAACTGTTGTATCAAGCATGTCTGAAGGTGATTTTTATGGTTCAGAAAAATCAGTGACAATTGACGATGCGACGCAATTTACTATTCAGTTTGAAGACCTTGATGGTTCCATTGAAGAGTTAAAGGCTTCTACGCCACTACAAGCGGGTGAAGTTATAGATACATCTGTTATGAGTCAATCATCTTTAAAAAGTTTTTTAACTGCGGCTATTGCTGAAGCAAAAAAGAAAGATATTCTGTTCTCTGTACATATGAAAGCTACGATGATGAAAGTTTCCGACCCTATTATTTTTGGTCATGCAGTTAGCGTCTTTTTTACAGATGTGTTTAAGAAGCATGCGGCGATTTTTGCAGAGCTTGGTATTAATGCAAACAATGGTTTGGGTGATATTTTAAGTAAAGTTGAGACTTTAGAGTCAAGTAAAAAGGCAGAAATTGAAGCAGACATTCAAGCGGTTTATGCTCAACAGCCCGATGTAGCCATGGTGAATTCTGATCAAGGTATTACCAATTTACATGTACCAAGTGATGTCATTATTGATGCATCTATGCCAGCTATGATTCGTTCATCAGGTCAAATGTGGAATAAAGATGGTGAGCTTCAAGATACCATGGCTGTTATTCCTGATCGTTGTTATGCAGGTGTGTTTAAGGAAACAATTGATTTCTGTAAAGAGCATGGTGCATTTGATCCCACCACCATGGGGTCTGTTTCAAATGTTGGTCTAATGGCACAAAAGGCAGAGGAATACGGTTCTCATGATAAAACATTTCAAATTTCAGCGCCAGGAATGGTGCGTGTCGTCTCGATAGATGGGGTGGTGTTACTTGAACAGTCTGTAGAAGTAGGTGATATTTTCCGCATGTGTCAGGTAAAAGATGCGCCGATTCAAGATTGGGTTAAGCTAGCAGTAAATCGTGCCAAAGCAACAAATGTACCAACTGTTTTTTGGTTAGATGAGCAACGTGCACATGATTATCAAATTATTCAAAAAGTTAATCAATACTTGTTAGATTACGATACAACCGATCTTGAAATTCACATAATGTCTCCAGAAGAGGCTACCCGATTTACATTGAATCAGGTGAAGGCAGGTAAAAATGTAATTTCTGTTACTGGAAATGTACTTCGAGATTATTTAACAGATCTATTTCCTATACTAGAACTTGGAACCTCTGCAAAAATGCTGTCTATTGTGCCATTAATGAATGGTGGAGGTTTGTTTGAGACGGGTGCAGGGGGATCTGCCCCTAAACATGTTCAGCAATTGATATCTGAAAATCACCTGCGCTGGGATTCTCTTGGAGAATTTTTAGCTTTAGCAGTATCACTAGAGCATTTGTCCTCAACATTTGACATGCCTAAAGTGCAAGTTTTGGCAAACACTTTAGATGCGGCAACAGCAAAGTTTTTAGATCAAGATAAATCACCATCACGTAAAGTGGGCGAGTTAGATACTCGCGGAAGCCATTTCTATCTTGCGATGTATTGGGCAGAGGCATTAGCAGAGCAAGAGCAAGATCTCGGATTGCAAGCTCAGTTTACACCTGTAGCAGAGGCTTTATCCGCTAATGAATCAGCTATTGTTGCTGAATTAAATGGCGCCCAAGGTAAGGCGGCAAGTCTTGGTGGTTATTATCAGCCTAATCCAAAATTAGTTACTAAGGTGATGCGCCCAAGTGCCACTTTAAATACCATAATTGAATCTATATAATTGTATTAAGCAATACTAATAGTGTTGCATCATCATTTAAGTTAAGTATTATGGTTCAAGTAAGTATTTATTTTCTTACCAAAAACTTATATAAAAATTAACTCTTAGAGGGGATACAATGAAAAATTTAACACAAGTCGCGGCAGTAGTGACAGTAATGGTGGCAACATCAGCATCAGCTTTTTTTGGCAATAGCGGCAATAATGGTTGGGGAAACTCGAATGGTATGGGTAACTGGGGTCCTATGAATAGTGGTTCTAATATGGGTCCTTTTAACTCAGGTTCTAACATGGGTCCATTTACTGGCGGCCAGAACATGGGTCCTTTCAACGGTGGTTCTAACATGGGTCCTTTCAACGGCGCTCAAAACATGGGTCCTTTCGCTAACACGAACGACATGAACAACGATTCTGACTGGGGTTTCCATTACAA
>NZ_JAQWSS010000069.1 GCF_029243085.1 Candidatus Thioglobus sp.
TGACCTGTGCTTTATCCTTGTTTTCTTTAAAAGCGATTTGCCAACGATGGAATTTTCGATTGGCACCCATTTGGTTTTTTAAATCGTTATTCGTTACTTCAAATACTACACCATCTACATCGAAATTAACTAACGACAACATGTTTTCAACAATACTTGTAAACTCATTCCTTAATTCATCAATACTGCCTAACCAAGTTGGCAGTTGAGCAAAAGGCACAAATAATGCAGCTTTATCTGTAATAGCTTGTTTGGCTTTTGTATCTAGTGCTTTTTCTTTGATTAAGCTAGCTTGAAAATTGCGTGGATATTCAAAATCTTGTGATAAATGCGTTTCGAAATAACTTTTCTTAATCACAATTTCGCCTGCACCTTGGCCACGTGCAGAGCCATTAAAAACTTGCAATCCACGATCAAAAACACGGGTGATATCACTACCTTTCTTGCCATCGCCACGAGTATACAAACGAAGGCCATCATCATAGCCCGCAAAGCCGTCTAATTTAGATGTTGCTTTGATCCGGATCAAACCTTTATCTAATCCAATCTCTTGTGCAGATTTTTGTAGTCGCTCCAACCACTTTTGAATTTCATCCCATGAATAGGCCTTATCGGTTGAGAGCATAATCTCAGGCAATAAAACCTTATCATCAGAAAAGCCATGGCCTTCTGGCTCTATAGATTGTAATAGCTCATGTCGTGGAAGTCTTTTTTGTAATTCAGCAAGATAAATGAAGTCATAATCTTGGTCGCTAACAATTGGATTGCCATCCCGATAAGCTAAATTCGCTTGTTGACAAAAATTGACCAATTCATCGTTCGATAAATCATCCAGGAGTATTTTCTGCTGAATGACATCTTGAATTAAGCCTTTTGATGAACCCACTTAAAGTTTGCTTAGAATTGTTTGGCAATATCACCTAAGAATTCGTAGCTAAAGTCAATAGTTTCCTGCTCATTCTCTTCCGATAGATCGTTAAAGTAAACTTCTGTCGTATCACTATTAATCTGCTTAACCATAATTTGGAATGATTTCTTAATGGCGTCATCACCAAACATTCTTGACCAAAGCCCTTGATCTACACTTCTGGCAATGTTGATATAAAAACTACCCTCTTTAACGTCCTTATCTTCAACATCAACATTAAGTTGGTCTAATGCCCAACCTATATTATCCCAAGTATCGTATCGAGCCAATGAGAAAGTCAACTTAGCATAACCTCCAATACCTTTCTCAATAGATACTGTTAGCTGTTGCTCCTCCTTTGCTGCCAAAATTTTCTCTCTAGCAACTGCATGATCACTACCTAGGAATGTCATTAAACGGTAAAGCATTTCAGTTTCTAACACTTGGTCTTTTGGACGAGATTGCCAAATGGTATTTTCATCATCTTTTCCAGCTTTAGTAATTACCTCTTCCATTGAAGTGAGAGATAAATAAACAACAGTCTTATCACCACTTTCATTTGGCTCAATACGAATTCTATATTTATCTACAATTGGTAATGCATATCTTGCGGCAATAGCCTTTTTTAACATTGAACGAATAACACCTAAAGACTGATCAGGAACATCTGGATGGTTCTCCAAAAAATCTGTCTCCATTAGGCCAATTTTTTTATTGGTTTTTTTAATAGCAAAACCATGAGATTTGAAAAAGCTCTTAGATAAATTCCACACATCATCTGATTTTTTATCAACGACTAGCCAGCGCCTCTCGCCTGCTCGCATAACTTGAATATTCGATGGCACTCTTAAAATGCTGGAGGCTTCCTTAATTACATTATCTTTATTAGAAAAACTAATTGTATCTTCCTGAATGTTTGGAACATATTCGCCTAATTTAAAGGCGTTTTGAGAGCTTGGCTTAGTTAGGTCTGGTGGCACTTCTAATGACGTTACCGTTTTATTAGAGTAATATTTAATATCTCGCTCACCTAAAATTGATGTATTTACTTCTTTTTTTACATCAGTAGAAAAGCACCCGGTTAGAGACAGTGTTAGCGCTGTCAAAACAACTGTTTTAATCATATTATATAACCCCCAAATTAGATAAATCTTGCTCTACTACAACTCGAGCCTGTTGTGATAATTTTGTTAATGGTAAACGAATACCACTTTCGCATTTGCCCATTTTATGCATAGCCCATTTAACCGGAATTGGATTAGACTCAATAAATAAATTTTGATGTAAATTGGCTAACGGTTTGTCATAAAGTTTTGCCGCATCTTCATCCTCATTATATGCAGCTTGGTAGGCTAGTGATAATTCTTTCGGCGCCACATTAGCAGTGACAGAAATACCGCCATGACCACCCATTAAAATAAAGTCAACTGCCGTTGCATCATCACCACTATATAGTAAAAAATCTGATGGACAATGATCAATCAAAGCGTGGGCAACATTTAGATCACCCGTTGCATCTTTAACTCCAATAATATTTGAAATATTAGATAACTTGACAATGGTTTCAGGCAATAAGTCAACTGCAGTTCTACCAGGAACGTTATAAAGAATTTGATCGATATCTACTGTTTCGGCAATTAACTTATAGTGTTGATACAACCCTTCTTGAGTTGGCTTATTGTAATAAGGTGTTACTAGTAGACAGGCAGTAGCACCAATTTCTTTAGCAGCTTTAGTCAATTCAATAGCTTCAGAGGTCGAATTAGCTCCTGTACCTGCAATGATTGCAATACGATTAGCCGCAAACTCTACCGTTTTGCGCATGACTTCAATATGCTCTTTTTGATTAAGCGTTGCACTTTCTCCTGTTGTACCCATAGATACGATTGCATTAGTTCCAGATTTAATATGGAACTCAATCAGCGCCTCAAGCGAACTAAAATCGACCGATCCATCTTCAAACATCGGGGTGATTAAAGCCACTATAGAGCCAGTTAATGGGTGATTAATGCGCATAACAATAAACAATAAAAATGATTAGTTAGAATTATATACGAATGCAGTTTTTTAGGCGTAAAAAAACCCGCTAAAAACAAAGTCTTTAGCGGGTTTTAGCTAGAAAAAAACTTGGATTACAAATCGTATCCTCTTTCTTCATGAGAAACAATATCCAACCCTTGCTCTTCTTCTTCGGCACTCACTCTTAATCCTGTAATCATATCAACTACCTTAAGAATAATATAAGTGGCAATTGCAGTATAAACAAGTGTTGCAACAACACCAATTGCTTGCACTTCAAGTTGCGACATAATTGTCATACCTTCTGCCAATCCCTGGCCTGAAAAAATACCAAGCTCGCTTGATGCAAAAACTGCAGCCATCAATGTACCAATAATACCACCAACACCATGCACTGGAAATACATCTAAAGAGTCATCAATTTTCCATTTTTGTTTAATCAATACTACCGCATTAAAACAAACAATACCGGCAACAACACCGATGGCTAATCCACCTGCAGGACCTACAAAACCAGATGCCGGTGTAATTGTTCCTAAACCCGCAATTAAGCCTGTTAAAGCACCTAAAGCTGTTGGTTTACCATACTTAATCCACTCATAAAACATCCAAGTTATTGCGCCTGCTGCTGCCGATATGTGTGTTACCAACATAGCCATAGCCGCATCACCGTTCGCTGCCAATGCTGATCCGCCATTAAAACCAAACCAACCAACCCATAACATCGCCGCGCCAGTAAAGGTCATTGTCATGTTGTGAGGTGGCATTGGTTTATTTGGAAAACCGTTACGTGGACCAATCACAATCGCCGCAACTAGAGCTGCAACACCAGCAGTAATGTGTACCACTGTACCGCCAGCAAAGTCAAGTAGGCCCATTTCGCCTAACCAGCCTCCGCCCCATACCCAATGAGTAATTGGTGCATAAACAACAATTAACCAAATGGCACTAAACATTAGCACTGCTGAAAACTTCATACGCTCTGCAAAGCCGCCCACAATTAGTGCTGGTGTAATAATAGCAAATGTCATCTGGAACAACACAAATAAACTTTCAGGAATATCGCCACTCAACGATCCTTCTGTTACACCTGCAAGCATGAATTTGGACAAACTGCCAAAATAGGCATTGCCATCAGAAAAAGCAATTGAATATCCTACAACTAGCCATAAAACGGATACAATTCCCGCAATTGCAAAACACTGCATCAGTACAGATAAGATATTTTTACTACGAACCAAACCGCCATAGAACAGCGCTAAACCTGGTAATGTCATAAACAACACTAACGCTGTAGATGTTAGAATCCATGATGTGTTTGCCCCATCTAAACCTTCAGCAAACACACTCATTGGCATTAATGCCAATAATGTTAATAATATTTTTTTCATTTTTTTATTCCTTATAGTGCGTCTTGATCTGTCTCGCCAGTACGGATGCGAACCACTTTCTCTAAATTAGTTACAAAAATCTTGCCATCTCCAACTTTGCCAGAATTAGCCACACTACTAATTGTGTCAATCACAGTGTCTAGTTTGGATGCTGTTATCGCAACTTCTAATTTTATTTTTGGTAAAAAATCAATTTGATACTCTGCGCCACGATATAACTCTGTATGGCCCTTTTGTCTACCAAATCCTTTAACTTCAGTCACTGTAATGCCGGTAACTCCAGCTTCTGATAAAGCTTCTCGCACATCGTCTAATTGATGTGGTCGAAGTATTGCTGTTACAAACTTCATACTACTCTCCCTTGATATAATAAGTCTACTAGGACTTACAAATATAAAATGCCATCTTGACAACTTGTAAAGCAACAATGCTTTTTTTTGTTTTCTTACGCCTGTGTAAGAATTTCCATTATAAATTTTTTCGAATAAAAAGCAAACTATTGATTCTTGAGTATATCTTTTCGCTTTATTTGAGTATTTTTTAACGCTTTATCTTTGCGCCAATTATCTATATTAGCCTGATGTCCGCTAAGCAACACTTCGGGTACCTTTTGACCATCGATCTCTTCAGGTCGTGTGTAATGTGGATAGTCAAGTAGTCCATCACAAAAAGAATCGTTTAAAGACTCCTTATTGCCGAGAACGCCAGATATCTGCCTACTGACGCTATCAATTAACACCATAGCTGCCAATTCGCCACCACTAATCACATAATCGCCAATAGATACTTCCATATCTACATCATGCTTAATAATACGCTCATCCACTCCTTCGTATCGTCCGCATAATAATGTGACAGCATTAAAATTAGAAATGTCTACTGCAAGCTGATGCGTGAGTTTTTGACCTTGGGGCGATAAATAAATAACTCGAGTATCTGGAATTTTTTGCTTAATTTTTTCAATGCAATCTCTAATTGGCTTTACTTGCATTACCATACCAGCACCGCCTCCATATGGCTTATCATCAATATTACGATGCTTATTTTCAGAAAATTCTCTTAATTGCCAAGTGTGCACACTTAATAATGATTTATTAATACCACGAGCTACCACCCCTTCATCCCGTATCGCTGAAAACATACTAGGAAATAAAGTGATTACATCAAACCGCATATTAGGTTAGGATATTTTTAAGAATATGATAGTAAATCTCACTCAAATCTTCCAAATCTTGTGCAGAAATACATTCGTTCACTTGGTGAATGGTTGCATTTCTAGGCCCTAGTTCAACCACTTGAGCCTCAAGAATTGGCGCGATAAAACGTCCATCTGAAGTTCCGCCAGTAGTGGACAGTTGAGTATCCACACCTGTAACTTTTTTAATGGCATTTGTACAGCCGCTAACTAACTCACCTTTTGGAGTTAAAAATGGATAACCTGAATGATTCCAATCAATCTCATAATCAAGATTATGTTTATCTAGAATTGCACAAACTCTGGCCTGCAACCCTTCATTGGTTGACTCGGTCGAATATCGGAAGTTAAAGACAATCTCGATATCACCTGGAATAACATTTGTTACTCCTGTGCCTGAGTGAATGTTTGATATTTGAAAACTGGTTGCCGGGAAGTATTCGTTACCCTTGTCCCAATGTTCGCATCGCAGCTCATCTAATGCAGGCAACGCCAAGTGAATTGGGTTATTGGCCAGATGGGGGTATGCAATATGCCCCTGCTTACCGACAATATTCAGCGTACCATTTAAAGAGCCGCGACGACCATTTTTAATCACATCGCCCAGCACATTGGTTGCTGAGGGCTCACCCACTAAGCAATAGTCAATATTTTGACCAATATCATTTAGATATTCGCAAACCTTCACGGTTCCATTAATAGCTGGCCCCTCTTCATCAGAAGTAATCAAATAACCAATCGTACCCTTATGGTCTGGATAATCTGCAACAAATCGCTCACTGGCGTCAAGCATAGCAGCTAATGAGCCCTTCATATCAGCAGCGCCTCGACCATGCAGCATGCCGTCAATTACTTCAGCTGAAAAAGGGTTTAAATTCCATTTAGATTCATCGCCCACTGGTACGACATCTGTATGCCCTGCAAACATAAATACGGGAGAGCCTGAGCCGTGTTCTGCCCAAAAGTTATCAACTTCTCCAAACTTTAGATCGGTAATTTTAAAATTTGATTTTTTTAGGTGGTCAGTCATCAAGATTTGACACCCTTTATCATCAGGGGTTACTGAATCAATGCTGATTAGGGCTTTCGCTAGCTCTATTGTTTTATTCATAAAATTAATCTAATCTTAATACTACATTTGGGTCACTTGGCACTGAAACTATTTCGCTTACCACTTGCAAGTCATCTGCTTGCATCATAGCACCTCCAGTACGACTTAACCTTGCAACTACCAATACTTGATCATGTTCAGATAACAGCTTTGTTGGCATAACTGAATTCTTATCGCTTAATGTCACTTGCCCATCAAAATCTTTAAGTTGGATTTTTTCAATCGCAATTGGCATTGGCCTACCTTTAGCCGCTTTAACATAAATCATTAAATAATCTTGCTTGGATCGATTAGCCAATATTTGATCTGAAATTTTCACATTGACAGTAACTGTGTTACTTGTCTGAGGGTTTTCAGTGCGATTAAGTTCATCCAAA
>NZ_JAQWSS010000055.1 GCF_029243085.1 Candidatus Thioglobus sp.
CACCCCATCAATCATTGCTTTCCCTAAAGATTCTGAAGAGGTGTTAGTCGGTCAGTCAGCCAAACGTCAAGCTGTTACCAACCCTGAAAATACTCTATACGCTATTAAGCGTTTAATTGGTCGTCGTTTTGACGAAAAAGCCGTACAAAAAGATATTGACTTAGTGCCATACAAAATTGTTAAAGCTGACAATGGAGATGCTTGGGTTGAAGTAAATGGTAACAAAATGGCTGCACCTGAAATCTCAGCTAAAGTCATTGGCAAAATGAAAAAAACTGCTGAAGATTACTTAGGCGAAACAGTAACTGAAGCAGTGATTACTGTTCCTGCTTACTTTAATGACTCACAGCGTCAAGCAACAAAAGATGCAGGAAAAATTGCTGGCCTTAATGTTAAACGTATCATTAACGAGCCAACTGCAGCTGCATTGGCCTACGGTGTTGACAAATTAACAGGTGATAAGACGGTAGCTGTCTACGACTTAGGTGGTGGTACATTTGACGTATCAATCATTGAAATGGAAGATATCGATGGTGAGAAGCACTTTGAAGTACTGTCTACCAACGGTGACACGTTCTTAGGTGGTGAAGATTTTGATCAAAGAATTATTTCTTACTTAGTGGATGAATTCAAAAAAGAGCAAAGTGTCGATCTTAAAAATGATCCAATGGCGCTACAGCGTTTAAAAGAAGCAGCAGAAAAAGCTAAGATTGAGCTTTCATCATCTGAACAAACTGAAGTTAACCTTCCGTATGTAACAGCTGATGCCTCTGGTCCGAAACACATGAATATCAAGATTACACGCTCTAAGCTAGAATCACTAGTGGAAGACTTAATCAAGCGTTCAATCGATCCTTGTCAAATCGCGCTTAATGATGCTGATCTTTCAGCCAGTGATATTGATGAGGTAATCATTGTTGGTGGCTCTACACGTATGCCTAAGGTGCAAGAAAAAGTAAAAGAATTTTTCGGCAAAGAACCTAAGAAAGATGTTAACCCGGATGAAGCAGTTGCCATGGGTGCAGCCATTCAAGCAGGTGTATTAGGTGGCGACGTAAAAGATGTGTTGTTATTAGATGTAACACCATTATCTTTGGGTATCGAAACCATGGGTGGCGTAATGACAAAGCTAATTGAGAAAAATACAACCATTCCTACAAATGCGTCACAAATTTTCTCAACAGCAGCAGACAACCAATCTGCAGTAACTGTACACGTATTACAAGGTGAGCGTGAAGTGGCAAGTGCTAACAAGTCATTGGGTCAATTCAACCTTGAGGGAATTGATGCGGCACCTAAAGGACAACCACAAATTGAAGTAACTCTGGATATTGACTCTGATGGTATTTTAAATGTATCTGCTAAAGACAAAACAACTGGTAAAGAGCAATCAATCACGATTAAAGCTTCAAGTGGTCTGAGCGATGAAGAGGTTGAAAACATGATTAAAGACGCTGAAGCCCATGCTGATGAAGATAAAAAATTCCAAGAATTAGTCACTGCTAAGAATATGGCAGACTCTTTAATTCACTCAACTAAGCAAACATTAGATGAGCTAAAAGAGGAAGTTTCTGAAGATGAGAAAGCGGCGATCGAATCAGCAATTGCTGAGCTTGAAGAAGCGGTAAAAGGTGACGACAAGGAAGCAATTGAAGCTAAATCACAAGCGTTGACAGAAAAAGCTCAACCGCTTGCTGAAAAAGCACAAGCTAAAGCAAGCTCAGCAGAAAATGCATCTAGCGCAACTGATGCAAGTGATGATGTGGTTGATGCCGATTTTGAAGAAGTCAAAGACGACAAATAATCTTTAAGATTTAATTTAATCAATACAACCTTCTTCAGATCTTATGCATTTGAAGAAGGTTTTTTAACTTTATAAAAGGTAGTTATGTCACAAAGAGATTATTACGATGTATTAGGTGTAGACAAGGGCGCAGATAAAAAGCAAATTAAAAAAGCTTATAAGCGTTTAGCAATGAAACACCATCCGGATCGTAACACAGACAATAAAGAAGCAGCAGAAGAAAAGTTTAAGGAAATTCAAAAAGCCTATGCAATCTTATCGGATGAGCAAAAACGTCAGGCTTACGATCAATTTGGCCATGCTGGCGTTGATGGTAGTGCTGGCGCCGGTGGTTTTGGTGGTGGAAACCCATTCGGTGGTGGTGGTTTTGGCGATATCTTTGGTGATATCTTTGGTGGCGGAGGTCATCAGCAAGCCGACAATCGCGGGTCTGACTTACGCTATGATTTAGAAATAAATCTAAAAGAAGCGGCTGAAGGCACAACCGTTAAAATTCGCATTCCTAAAAATGAGAAATGTGAACCATGTTCAGGAACAGGTGCTAAACCAGGTACTAGTTCAAGCACTTGTGCAACTTGCCATGGTGCGGGACAAGTACAAATGCAACAAGGATTTTTTGCTGTACAACGTCCTTGCCCAACTTGCTCTGGCTCAGGTCAAAAAATTGATTCACCTTGTGGATCATGTCGTGGCCAAGGGGTTGTACGCAAACAAAAGACCTTGTCCGTTAAGATACCGGCAGGTGTTGATACTGGCAATAGAATTCGTTTAGGGGGCGAAGGTGAAGCAGGTGTACGCGGTGGCCAAAGTGGCGATCTCTATGTAGAAGTGCATGTAAAACAGCATGAAATTTTTGAGCGTGATGGCAATGATCTATACTGTGAAGTGCCAATTGATTTTTCCACAGCAGCCTTAGGCGGCTCCATTGAAGTGCCTACGTTGAGTGGAAAGTTAAAGATAAAAATTCCAGAAAGCACACAAACAGGCAAGCAATTTCGACTTAGAGGGAAAGGTATTACTGCCATCAGACATGGGGGTACTGGTGATTTAATATGTCAAGTTAAGCTAGAAACACCGATTAATTTAAGTAAAAAACAAAAACAATTATTAGAAGAATTTTCAGACTCATGTAGCAAAAAACATCATCCAGAATCAGACTCTTTTTTTTTTTTTTTGAAGTCATTCTTTGAATAAAAAATAATAGGAAAATCGTGAAAATTAAACAAATTAAAGCAAGAGAAATCCTTGATTCTAGAGGCAACCCAACTATTGAAGCTGATGTAATTTTAGATGATGGCACTATGGGTAGCGCTATGGTTCCAAGTGGCGCTTCAACTGGTCAACGCGAAGCACTAGAGCTTCGCGATGGTGATAAATCTAGATACTTGGGCAAGGGTGTTTTAAAAGCAGTAGAATTTGTTAATACAGAAATCAATGAAACATTAATTGGTTTTGGCATTGAAGATCTTGGAAAAATTGATCAAGCAATGATTGACCTTGATGGGACAGAAACTAAATCACGATTAGGTGCTAACGCTATTTTAGCGGTATCACTTGCTTCTGCACATGCGAATGCCAATAGACAACACAAGCCACTTTACGATTCACTAGACCAAGGTGACAACTACCAGTTGCCAGTTCCAATGATGAATATTATCAATGGTGGTGAGCACGCTAACAATAGTGTTGATATTCAAGAATTTATGATTATTCCAGCTGGCGCGCCAAACTTCAAAGAGGCTTTGCGTTATGGTGCTGAAGTTTTCCATAATTTAAAATCTGTATTAGAAGCCAAAGGCATGAATACAGCTGTTGGTGATGAAGGTGGCTTTGCACCAGACCTATCTTCAAACGAAGAGGCAATCACCGTTATCTTAGAGGCAATCAAAAATGCAGGCTACGAAGCAGGTAAAGATATCTTTATTGGTATCGACGCTGCAAGTTCTGAATTTTATGCGAATGGAACATATAATCTTGCTTCTGAAAACAAATCATTGACTTCAGAAGAATTTGTTGAATATCTGGCCAATTGGGTTGAAAACTATCCGATTATTTCTATCGAAGATGGTATGGATGAAAATGATTGGGATGGTTGGGATCTATTAACCAAAAAAGTTGGCGACCAAGTTCAATTAGTGGGTGACGATTTATTTGTAACGAATAGCAAGATCCTTAAACAAGGTATTGATAATAACATTGCCAATTCAATCTTAATCAAGGTTAATCAAATTGGCACGCTAACTGAAACTTTTGCTGCTATGAATATGGCTGCAGAATCCGGTTACACAGCAGTTATGTCGCACCGATCTGGTGAAACTGAAGATACAACTATTGCTGATTTAGCAGTAGCAACAGGCTGCGGACAAATAAAAACTGGCTCTTTGTCACGTTCAGATCGTTTAGCAAAATACAACCGTTTGTTGCGTATCGAAGAGGAATTAGGTTCTAAAGCAATTTATCCAGGACTTGATGCTTTCAAACATTTGAATTAAACTAAGACTTAACTTTCTTACTGATAACAACTGATTGGAATCACTCTCAACTTTTTGGCTTAGTATTACGCTATTTGGCCTGATACTAGCCTCAGCCTTCTTTTCCAGCACTGAAACTTCAATGATGGCCATTAATCGCTATCGTCTGAAGGCACTCAGTAAAACCAATAAAAATGCAAGACGTACCGAGCATCTATTAAAAGATGTTGACCACCTCATCGGCACAATTTTATTGGGCAATAACTTTGTTAATATCTTTGCCTCAAGTATTGCTACTATCTTAGCCATTAAACTTTGGGGTGAAGACTCCATTGTGCTTGCCTCACTGAGTCTAACATTTGTTATTTTGGTTTTTGCAGAAACCACACCAAAAACGTTTGCTGCCAAGAACCCAGAAAAAATTGCCCTACCCGCATCCATTATTATTAGTGCCTTAATTAAGTTGTTCAAACCGTTTGTTTGGCTTATTGCACAGATATCAAAAATAATTCTGAAATTGTTCGGTATCAAAGCAGATCAACAAAATGAAGATATTAGCTCTGAGGAATTACGTATGGTGGTAAATGACGCCAAACCTATTATTGCCTCAAATTATCAAAAGATGCTGCTGAATATTATTGATCTTGAGAAAGTTAAAGTTGAAGATATTATGATTCCTCGGCATGAGCTGATTAGTGTGGATATTACTAAGCCTGATGAAATTCTTAAGCAATTAGAACGCATTCAGCATACAAGATTACTCACCTATGACGGCTCTACTGATAACATTACTGGGGTGTTGCATATGCGTAAGGTAGTGAATTTATATGCCAAAGGCGAATTCAGCATGGATAATGTGTTAGCATTAGTTCGTGAGCCATATTTTGTACCAGAAGGCACTTCTCTTGCTCATCAATTAGAGCATTTTCAAACGCAAAAAAGACGCCTTGGCCTTATTGTTGATGAGTATGGTGAAGTGCGTGGCATGATTGTACTAGAAGACATTCTTGAAGAAATTGTCGGCCAATTCACTTCCAATCAAAATGAAAGTATTGACGAGATCAATTTGCAAGAAGATGGTAGTTACTTAGTCGATCCAAGAATTAGCATTCGAGAACTAAATACCATGCTAAATATCAGCCTATCGGTTGCCAAGGCTAAAACCTTAAACGGTCTAATTCTAGAAGAGTTACAAACCATTCCAAAGCGCGATGTTAGCCTTAAGATAGATCAAATACTCGTGGAGATTTTACAAATTTCTGATCAGACCATTAAACTGGTAAAACTTAGCAAGTTAAATTAAAGATTCACCCATACGGGTAACTTGCCCTGCGGTTAAATTTAGCAGCTGATCTTGATTAGGCATGAGCATAACAACGGTAGAGCCCATATTGAAACGACCCAACTCTTCTCCTTTTTTCAGCGTAATGTTTTGATTAGTATAATCAAAATGCTGGACTTCCTTTTGATAAGGCGGGTTAATTTGACCTGCCCATACGGTTTGCATAGAACCAACAAAAATAGCACCCACTAATACAAAAGCACATAAGCCAAATTCGGTTTGAAAATAACAAACCACTCGCTCATTTCGAGCAAATAAATTATCCACACCTTCAGCAGTTGCCTTGTTAACTGAAAACAAATCACCAGGAATATAATCCATGGAAACTAATTTTCCATCATATGGCATATGGATGCGATGATAATCCTTAGGCGACAAGTAAATTGTTGCAAAAAACCCTGAATCAAATTGATCAGAACGATAATCACCGCCTAATAATGCTGAAACGGTATAGTAATGATTTTTTGCCTGAAAAATAGTTGAATGACTTATTGTTCCTGCTTGTGATACGGCACCATCAACAGGACAGACGATATCAGCAGAAGCAATCTCACGTGCACCTGGCTTGAGGGCACGGGTAAAAAAATCATTAAAATGTTGGTAATCTTCAACATTTTCTCGTAATGCCTCAGACAAATTCACCCCATAGGATTTTACAAACCAACGAGTGAACTTATTTTTAAGCCATGTGTTTTCAAGTCGTGCAAACCGAAACATCAATTTGGATAGTGCGTGTTGCGGAATAATATGTTGCCACCAAGTCATTATATTCTAACCCTGTATTAATTTAGTTTGAATAAATGATAAAGCTTGTTCGTAACTAACTTCAAGCTTATCGGCATTATTTCGAGCCTTATACTCAACATTACCATTATCAGCATGCGTATCACTTAACACCATTCTATGTGGAATGCCTAATAATTCTGAATCAGCAAACATAATGCCTGCACGCTCTTTACGATCATCTAGCAAGACTTCAATTCCAGCCTCTAAACACTGTTGATATAAATTATCTGCAAGCTCTTTAACACGAGTGGATTTATTGTAATTAATCGGCACAATGACTAACTGGAATGGCGCGATTGACTCTGGGAAAATAATGCCACGATTATCGTAATTTTGCTCAATTGCTGCAGCAATAACACGGGTAACACCAATACCATAACAACCCATTGTGGTTACTACCGCCTTACCCGATTCACCAATGACATTTGCTTTCATAGATTTTGAGTATTTGTCGCCTAATTGAAATATATGTCCAACTTCAATGCCGCGTTTTATCACCAATTTTCCCTTACCATCAGGCGACTTATCACCTGCAACAGCATTACGCAGATCAGCTTCTAAAAATTCAATACCCTGCCAATTAGCACCGGTTAAATGCTGATCCCACTCATTAGCACCACAAACAAAATCACACATAACACTGGCTGAATAATCAACCACCAAGTCAATGTCTAGACCCTTTATACCGATGAATCCTTTTTTTAATCCAAGTGATTTAATTTCTTCGTCAGTAGCCATTTCAAACTCACCAAACAAATTATGCGCCTTAATTTCATTTAATTCATGATCACCTCGAAGCGCTAACGCTTTAAATCCAGCTGAAGTTTTAATAATTAAGGTTTTAAGGCATTGAGACTGATCTACATTTAAGAATTCAGCGACTTGTTCAATGCTTGTCTTTTTCTTAGTAAGTACGCTTTCTTCTGTAGCTTGCGGATGACAATTGAGCTCTTGCTTATAAAACGCTACTTTTTCAATATTGGCTGCATAGTCTGATTCATCAGAAAAACAAATGGCATCTTCGCCACTATCTGCTAGTACATGGAATTCATGTGAAGAATCGCCACCGATAGAGCCTGAATCAGCTAATACAGGACGATAATCTAAGCCCAAGCGATCAAAGATATTACAATAAGTTTGATGCATTAAATTATAAGTTTGTTGCAATGAATCCTGATCTAGATGGAAAGAATAGGCATCTTTCATAATGAATTCACGTGAACGCATCACACCAAATCTAGGACGGATCTCATCTCTAAATTTAGTCTGAACTTGATAAAAACTCATTGGCAACTGCTTATAGCTGCGAATATATTGAGCGGCCAAATTGGTAATGACTTCTTCATGAGTTGGGCCCATACAAAACTCACGGCCATGGCGATCATTAAAGCGCAATAGTTCAGGTCCATATTCATCCCATCGTCCTGACTCCTGCCAAAGTTCTGCTGGTTGGGTAACTGGCATTAACACCTCTTGCGACCCTGCTTTATCCATTTCTTCACGAATAATAGCTTCAACTTTTTTTAAAATTCTTACACCCATTGGCAAATATGAATATAACCCTGAGGCTAACTTTGAAATTAAGCCGGCACGAATCATTAACTGGTGTGAAATAATTTGCGCATCATTTGGCGCCTCTTTTTGGGTCGGAATTAACAGTTGAGTAGTTTTCATATAAAATGAAGGTGTGGTTTTAAATAATTATGCCAATTTTACCCGAGAGACCTTATTATGATTGATATTCAAACACTATTAATTTATGCCATTCCTGTTTTATTTGCCATTACTGTGCATGAAACTGCACATGGCTGGGTTGCCTCTTTACTAGGCGATCATAGTGCACGCATGATGGGTAGATTGACACTTAATCCCATCAAGCATATTGATCTGATCGGTACCATTGCTGTACCTGCTTTTTTATACTTTACCTCTGGGTTTATTTTTGGATGGGCCAAGCCAGTCCCAGTTAATTCTAACGCCTTAAGGTCACCTAAAAAAGACATGCTTTGGGTAGCGATTGCTGGACCAGCGAGTAATCTGCTTATGGCTATTTTTTGGCTATTAATTCTTTGGGTATCTATGAATAGCAACTCTGTATTTTTAGGTGGTATGGCACAAGTTGGTGTGCAGATTAATTTGTTACTTGCAGTACTAAACCTACTACCCTTACCCCCGCTTGATGGCGGTCGTGTGATGAGTTCACTATTGCCACCAAAAGTCTCTTATCAATACGACCAATTAGAGCCGTATGGTTTATTTATTTTATTGGGCTTGTTGTTTTTAGGAATATTTCAGACCGTTATCTTGCCGATTGTGCAATTAATACAACATTGGGGCTATTCATTAATTGGTCTAACTTAAGATGACTTAAGCAAAACGCTTAACACTCAGGCGAATGCTAATCCTAACTAAGCTTCTTTCTAAGTAGCTCGTTAAGTAATTTTGGATTTGCTTTACCTTGTGACGCTTTCATTGCTTGACCAACAAAGAATCCTAAGATTTTTTCATTACCCGACTTAAATTGCTCAACTTGAGGTGCATTGTTGGCAATAATTTCATCAACAATTGCTTCAATTGCACCAGTATCTGTCATTTGCTTAAGACCTTTAGCTGCAATAATTTCATCAGCCGAGCCTTCACCTTCCCACATGGCTTTAAAGACATCTTTAGCGATTTTTCCAGAAATAGTATCATCGCCAATTCGAGTAATTAATTGTGCTAAATGACTAGCGGTTACAGGAGATTGCTCAATCTCTAATTGATTTTTATTCAATGATGCTGATAATTCACCCATGACCCAATTAGCGCACAGCTTAGCATTCTTCTCATTGCCATCTAGCATCGTCTCAAAATAATCAGCCAATGACTTTTGTGAAGTTAGTACATCCGCATCATATTCATTTAGACCTAACTCAGCAACAAATCTAGCTTTTTTCTCAACTGGAAGCTCAGGTAAATCTGCTCTAATTGTGTTTAATAATTCGTCGCTAATTTCTACTGGCAATAGATCAGGATCTGGAAAGTAGCGATAATCGTTGGCTTCTTCTTTAGAGCGCATCGAGCGTGTTTCATGCTTAACTGCATCATATAAACGAGTCTCTTGTACGACTGAACCACCCTCTTCTAAAATATCTTGCTGACGTTCAACCTCAAGGTTAATAGCACGCTCTAAAAATTTAAAAGAGTTGATATTTTTTAACTCTGCACGCGTACCTAATTTTTCTTGACCCAATGGACGAATAGAAACGTTTGCATCACAACGGAACGAGCCTTCTTGCATATTGCCATCACAAATACCAATGTACTGCACCAATGCATGAATTTTTTTAGCATAAGCAACTGCTTCTTTGGCGTTGCGCATATCAGGTTCAGAAACAATTTCTAATAATGGAGTGCCAGCACGATTCAAATCAACAGCGGTATAGTCATTAAACATATCATGAACAGACTTACCCGCATCTTCTTCTAAATGGGCACGTGTTACTCCAACAACCTTTGTCATCTCGCCAACAGTTATTTCAATTTCACCTTCACCTACAATGGGTAAATCCATCTGCGATATTTGATATCCTTTGGGCAGATCAGGATAAAAATAGTTCTTACGGTCAAATATATTACGCTGATTAATATGCGCATTTACCGCCAATCCAAATTTAATCGCTTTATTGACTGCTTCAACATTTAATACTGGCAAAACACCAGGTAGGCCTAAATCAACCGCACAAGCTTGAGAGTTTGGCTCTTGGCCAAACTTAGTAGAGGCGGATGAAAATATTTTAGATTTAGTGCTTAACTGAGCATGAATCTCCAAACCAATAACTGTTTCCCACTCCATACTAACTCTCCTGAGGTGTTTGCGTATGCCAATCAGTTTGCAATTGGAACTGATGGGCAATGTTAAGTAGCTTTGATTCAGACCAATAATTACCAATTAGTTGCAAACCAACGGGTAGTTTATTAGAGAATCCGGCTGGAATACTCATGCCTGGTAATCCTGCTAGGTTTGCACTGAGTGTGTAGATATCAGCCAAATACATTGAGACTGGATCTTTAACTGAACCTAAATCAAATGCAGTAGTTGGCGAAACGGGTCCCATAATCACATCTACATCTTTAAAAGCTGTTTTAAAATCTTCACTAATTAACTGTCGTGTTTTTTGCGCTTTTAAATAGTAGGCATCATAATAACCCGCTGATAACGCATAAGCGCCAATCATGATACGACGCTTAACTTCAGCACCAAGCCCTTCTGAGCGTGAACGCAGGTATAAGTCCTCTAAATCTTTAGGGTTGTCACATCGGTGGCCAAAACGTACGCCATCCATACGTGACAGATTTGAAGAGCATTCGCAAGGCGCAACAATATAATACGTAGGAATTGCATAAGCAGAATTAGGCAGGGTAATTTCTTTTACCGTTGCCCCCATTGCTTCAAATTCTTTAACCGCATTCATGACTTGGGTGGCAACTTCGTCATCTAAACCTTCAGAGAAAAATTCCTTCGGCAGACCAATGGTTAGACCTTGAATTGAATCAGTCAAATTAGCCGTATAATCTGGCACCTCTTGTTCGGCAGAGGTTGAATCTTTTGCATCAAAACCGGCCATTGCATTAAGTACAATAGCCGCATCTTCTGCAGTTTTTGTCATTGGCCCTGCTTGATCTAAACTAGAGGCATAAGCAATCATACCGTATCTTGAAATTCGACCATAAGTAGGCTTCAGACCAGTGATGCCACATAAACTAGCTGGTTGACGAATGGAGCCACCAGTGTCAGTTCCTGTTGCAAAACAACTTAAGCCTCCTGCCACAGCAGCAGCAGAACCACCCGATGAACCGCCTGGAATTTTATTTTTATCCCATGGGTTTTTGACCGCGCCATAAAAAGAGTTTTCGTTACTCGATCCCATGGCGAATTCATCCATATTAGCCTTACCCAACATGACTAAATCAGCTTGATTCAGCTGATGTGAAACTGTTGCATCATAAGGGGAGATAAAGTTGTCCAACATTTTAGAACCTGCTGAAGTCTTTACGCCCTGAGTGCAAAAAATATCCTTATGTGCATAAGGAATACCAGTTAAGATGCCGGTAGAACCCGAAGCAATTTTTTCATCTGCTGTTTGTGCTTGTTGCATGGCCAGCTCATCAGTAACCGTAATAAATGCATTCAAATCAGATTGCTTAATTCGGTCAAGATAATGTTGGGTAATTTCAACCGATGAAAATTCTTTATCTCTTAGGCCTTGGGCAAGTTGTGCGATAGTTTTGGTGTGAATGCTCATATTATTCGATAACGGTTGGCACTAAATAATGTTTATTTCCTGTGCTTGGTGCAATTGATTGAAAATTTTCTGACTGATCTATTTCCGTCACCTCATCAGTACGCAAGCGCTGAGTCATATGCAGCGGGTGTGCCATTGGCTCAATATCATCTGTATCAATAGCACCTAACTGCTCAGCTAAACCAAGGATGGCATTTAAATCTTTGGTGTTATCTTTTAATTCAGCCTCACTTAATGACAAACGGGCTAAATAGGCGATTTGTGTAACTTGTTGCTCAGATAAAGACATGGTTATAGCATTGGTATTTTATTAAAAATCCGAAGTGGTTTAGAAAATGATGAACGAAGAATATTTAAGTCTCGCTGCATCCATTGCATAGAATCTTGCATGGTTGTCATGTTTTTGTTCATCTCTTCCATGTTAATTAACATTGGCTCTAATGAATCCATCTTGACACTGACTTGAGTTAAGTCCACTGCTATGGAATCTAGTGCATTTAATTTTGATGCAATAGTATCCATATTAGATTCTACGCGAGAAAAGCTCTTTTGCATGTGTGCCACTGATGTTGTCATTTGATCAACATTATTCGCCAGCTTATCAATGCTAGTCACCATAGACGACATATTGCCACCCATATTTGGATCCATAGCGTTAGCAAGTCGAGTCATGTCACTGGTAATTGAATAAATAACAATAAAGAAGCCCATGATAATTGCACTAAATACTGCCAAAGCAGGCAGGAACATACGTTCAAATTTTGTATCTGTACGCTTATTGGCATTTTCTTCAACACCTTCTAGCATCTTTTCTAAATCAGAGATGCTGGTTGAGATCATCACCTCGTCATCTTCAACCTTATCTTTTTTCTGCTCTTTATCTACCATCTCTTATCCTGTTTATGCTTGACAAAAATTGCCAATTACCTGCTCAAGCTGTTCTTTCTGATATGTATCAGTAATATACGATTCGCCTAATTTTTTCATTAAAATTAAGCGAATATTGCCATCAATAACTTTCTTATCAACACTCATCGCTGACAAGAACTCAAGAGCGCTAATTTTACCGTTAACACTGACCGGTAAACTAGATTTTTCTAACAATTCTTTCACTTCTGTAACCGAATCTTCGCTCAAGTCACCTAATAATTTAGACATTTCAGCAGCCATCAACATACCTACAGAAATTGCTTCGCCATGCAAAAACACACCATATCCCAAAGTATTTTCAATGGCATGTCCAAAGGTATGACCTAAGTTTAATAAGGCTCTTTTTCCAGACTCCAATTCATCTTGTGCAACAATTTCTGCCTTATCTGTACAAGACTGATAGACCGCCTGAATAATTAAACCTTTGTCTCTGGACATCAAGGTAGAAATATTGGCCTGTAGAAATTCCAAAAAACTGGCATTACCCAATAAGCCGTACTTGATTACCTCAGCCATGCCAGCTGAATATTGTCTATCATCTAATGTGTCTAATGTGTCCACATCAATCACAACGCATTTTGGCTGATGAAAAGCACCGATCATATTTTTACCCAATGGATGATTAACACCTGTCTTACCGCCAACACTGGAATCTACCTGAGACAATAACGTGGTTGGGATTTGAATGAAATTAACACCTCGTTGATAACTGGCCGCAGCAAATCCTGTCATATCACCAACCACACCGCCACCCAATGCAATTAACGTGCATGAGCGATCAAATCTATTCTCTAATAGTGCATCAAAAATAAGATTAACTGTATCAAGCGTTTTGTATTGCTCACCATCTGGCAAAATCACTTCAGCCACATTAAATGCAGCTAACAATGATTTAACTTTAGCCAAATACAAAGGTGCTACCGTTGTATTGGTTACGATCATGACCTGCTTACCAGCGATATGATTAGTCAATAACTCTGCTTGTTCAAGCAAGGCTTGGCCAATATAAATTGGATAAGAATTACTCCCTAAATCAAGTTCAAGTGTCTTCATTAAGCAAATTCTCGTTGTTCACCACTACCAACAACATTTTCAACACAACGACCACACAACTCTGCATGTTCAGTCTGTTGACCTACATCTTCACGATGATGCCAACAGCGCACACATTTTTCATGGGTTGATTGGCTTACGTTAATAAATACACCCTCTCCCGCTTCAATACAGTCGTCAGTCTTAGCAGATAATGGGTGGATGCGTGCGTATGACGTAATAAACACAAAGCGCAACTCATCGCCAAGTTGGCTGAGTGCAGCAAAGGTTTCCTCATTACAATACAAATCCACTTCTGCATCTAAAGACGAGCCAATAATCTTTTCACTACGCATGCCTTCCATTTGTTTACGAATAAATGGATTAATATTTCTAGCAGTCTCAATTGCAGTATTTTCATAATTAGCAGTTAAATCTTGGTACCATTCATTTAAGAAAATGCTATTGGTTTTTTCACCTGGCATGTTTTGCCAGATCTCTTCTGCCGTAAATGACAACACGGGTGAAAGCCACCTAACCATCGCCTCAAGAATATGATTCAAGGCAGTTTGGGCGCTGCGTCTAGCTCTTGAATCTTCTTGCGTGGTGTATTGTCTATCTTTAATAACATCTAAATAAAATCCACCCAAATCATTACTACAGAAATTTAAAATTAATTGAAAGGCATGGTGAAAATTGTACTGCTCATAAGCTTGCAAAATTTGCACTTGCAAATCAGCTGTTTTAGAAACAATCCATTTATCCAAATCTAGCATATTATCTGCTTCCAGCGTATGTTGAGCAGGACTAAAGCCACTAGTATTGGC
>NZ_JAQWSS010000092.1 GCF_029243085.1 Candidatus Thioglobus sp.
CAATGAATCGCACCCTGTTGATGATGCGCCCTAACACTTGAAAGTGAAGTGAAAACAATAGCAGCTAATGCTGTACCAACAGCTGTGTGCATAAGTATGGCTTGATCAACTTGCCCAGCTAATAAATACAACAATGCAGGCACCATGATCAGCCCGCCACCAACTCCTAATAGACCAGCAATAAAGCCTGAAAACGCACCGAGCAATAAGAGTGAAGCTACTTCAACCAAGTACCAACTGATTCAATTAGCAAACCATCTTTATCATTAAAGAAATGATCAGCACTAACCTTCATCTGTGAATAGTTTGAGTTGTTTTTTGATGCATGAGCTCGATCCTTCACACTCTTTAGAACTGATTCAAGGTCTTCATCACCATATAAGTCAAACACAGGAATATCGATTTTTTTCAGATATTCAGCAGTTGCTGGGCCCATACCAATGCCCACAAATCGCGTAAATGGATGCTTAAAATTAGCCAGATAATGCGTTGACATCACACTGCCTAAACTGTGTGCAACCAAAACATCACTAACTAAACCTTCTTTCTCTAAGTATTCTACAGCAGCTTTAATACGCAAATCTGCATGACCAAGTACCTGTTTATATTCGCCTGAATGCGCATCATTTGCCAAGACTGGCATTTGAATAGACAATGTGTTAAATCCTTGAGTAGTTAAAGCGACACGTAATGGTTGGATTACTTGCACCCAATCAGGATGGACCCCTAAACCATGGACAACCACAGCGGTTCTTTTGGTATCAGTTTCACTGGGCGTGTAGATAGCCATAAATTCATGATCACTGGCTGTAAGCCAAACTGCATCACCATCCATTAGACCATCTTCTACCTGCTCTGCCCAACGCGTTTCTTTGGCATAATCAGGAGTAATTTGCGCATTAGCCGCACCGATCAGCAGCAATAACAACAGTGTTAGTAATTTCATTATATTCTCCAAATTAAAAATTAAATTTGACTTCCAGCTTAGCAAGTAAAGTTAAATTATATCAAGCTTTTTTTTGCTCAAAAAATTATATACACATAATAATCACACGACAAAATTTAGGAAATAATGCAAATGACTAGTTTTTAGAAAAAATATATAAAATAACGTAAAAATGGATAAAAATAGAAATTTATTGTTATTTTTAGGATAAAAATAGGATAAAGTGGTTATTTTTTAAGATTTTTATGAAAAAAAAGCAAAAAAAAGTGATATTCGCTGGAGATAAGTATGAAAACAACTTTATTCGCGAATACCACTAAAAACTTAGTTATATTAATGAAGTTTCCGAGAAAATCAAATACTATAATAAGTACATTGACCACAATCAGTGTCGGGGAACGGATCCGATATATAGTTCATGTTGATTTATTATAACTGATTTAAATAATTATTAATAGAGACATTCAGTGTATCTTTGTAAAAATACTGAATAATTAAAGATACTGATTTATAGTGTAAGTGAAATATTTAAGACAGTTTAGATCTGATTAGTCCAGATATAGCGCCCATGTCAGCCTTGCCGTCTAATTGAGATTTTAACAATCCCATTAGCTTTCCCATGTCTTGCATAGAAGAAGCGCCAGAATCGGCAATAGCTTTGTCAACAGCAGCAGAAACTTCTTCTTCAGAGAGTTGCTCAGGCATGTAATTATTAATAATTAATAACTCTGCCTCTTCCACATCAACTAAGTCGGTGCGACCTGCATCTTTAAATTGTGAAATAGAATCTTTACGCTGTTTAACCATCTTTTGGATGACAGCTAAAACCTGAATATCATCAAGCTCAATGCGCTCATCAACCTCTCTTTGCTTAATTGCACCAATGATCATACGAACCGCTTTTAAAGCTTC
>NZ_JAQWSS010000108.1 GCF_029243085.1 Candidatus Thioglobus sp.
TTCTAGCGGTGGAGGCTGGCAAACAAGTTGCTATTTTAGTACCAACAACCTTACTAGCTAACCAACACCATCAATCTTTTGTAGATCGATTTTCAGATTATCCGGTTGAGATTGCCGCATTGTCGAGATTTCAAACACCTAAAGAACAAAAGCTTATTGTTGAAAAGCTAAATTTAGGCAAAGTTGATATTGTTATCGGCACCCATAAAATTATTCAAGGCAGCATTAAGTATAAAAATTTAGGCTTGGTCATTATTGATGAAGAACATCGCTTTGGTGTCAAGCAAAAAGAAGCGTTAAAAAAACTACGTGGCCAAAGTGATATTTTAACAATGACTGCAACTCCTATCCCAAGAACCCTAAATATGGCGCTTGGTTCATTACGTGAATTATCTATTATTGCCACACCACCGGCCAAACGTAGTGCTATTCAAACTTTTGTACAAGAATGGCAAGATGATAATATTAAAGAGGCTTGTAGTCGAGAATTACATCGTGGCGGTCAAATCTTTGTTCTACATAATGATATTGATTCAATTGATAACATGGCTGAAAGCCTTAAAGAGCTCATGCCCAATGTGCATGTTCGCATTGCCCATGGACAAATGCCAACTCGTGAGTTAGAACATATCATGAGTGATTTTTATCACGCGCGTTTTCAAATTTTAGTCTGTACCACCATTATTGAAACGGGTATCGATATTCCCAATGCCAATACGATCATTATTAACAATGCGCAGAACTTTGGTTTGGCGCAATTGCACCAATTGCGCGGACGGGTTGGTCGATCACATCACCGCGCTTATGCGTATTTGGTTATTAAGTCGCATCAATCTTTATCTAAAGATGCAAAAAAACGCCTAGATGCCATTGAATCATTAGAGGAGTTGGGTGCAGGCTTTATGTTGGCTAATCATGACCTAGAGATTCGGGGTGCAGGTGATTTATTGGGTGATAACCAATCTGGAAAAATTAGTGAAATTGGGTTTAATCTCTACCATGATCTATTAAAACGCACGATTGACGCTATGCGTGCTGGGCGCAAAATCAACCTAGATGATCCAATCAACCATGAAATTCAGATTGATTGTGGATTGCCATCTATCATTCCTGAAAGTTACATTGAAGATGTTCATGAGCGCCTAGTTTTATACAAACGTATTGCCAGTTGTAATACTAACAACGAATTAAAAGAACTCCAAATTGAAATGATTGATCGCTTTGGTCTTTTACTAGATTCAACTAAGCACTTGTTTGCCAATACGCGCTTAAAACTCTTTTGTGAAAAAATTGGCATTGATGAGATTAATCTCTACGATGACAAGGCAATCATCACCTTTGGCGCTAAAAACACCATAGAGCCAATTAAAATTATTCAGTTAGTGCAAAAACAGGCTAAAAAATACCAAATCAAGGGTCAAAATCAATTAATTATCAAAGAAACCATGCCTGAGGACATCAGGCGTATTGAATTGGTAGAAGGATTATTAAAGACTCTGGCTTAGGATTGGTTTTTAAACAATGGTAATACTAGTTTCAGCACAATAAATACAAAAACAATACCGCCCAATATGTCGCCCGTTAGATAGCTTTGCATAAACGCAAGTGCATCTACGTCTTTACCGTCAACTTTCACCTTATTCATGTAAAGGAATAACTTCCCTAGTGTGTTTATTAGGGAGGAAAGAATGACTAAAAAAATCACATGTCTAAAATTAATCTTGCCGACAGTGATGAATGTTGACAAATGGAAATAACGCATGATGGCTATGGCAACGAGTGGTGCTAGCACACCTACTAGCGTACCTAATGGTCCATACACTTCATTTCCATGCCAAAAATCGTATAAGAATATTCCACTCATTAGCGAACCTATTAACACACCAATAAACGCCCAAGCGCCAAAGAGCAAATAGGCCAAAATCTTTGTGCCCATTGGTAACCATAAGTAGTTTCCAATCGAAATATCATTGCCATATAGAAAAGACATTAATGCAGAAGTCAGAAAGACTACTAAGGTAATTAATAGACTATTTAAGATCATTAGCACTGACTATAAATTAAATTGTAAGTAGTTTACACTGAACTATATTATCGGATCCATAATCATCTATATAAATAATTAAAGTCAAGAGGGGTGTTACCAATGGCTTAAAACTTAATCAGTTAAATAAAGAATGTGATCAATGCACTGTGCAGTGCATGATGATATAACCAAAAAAATAATGTTAGTTTGTAATTAATTTTAATATTTAAATTAATACAACTGGAGCTATTTCACACAGAAGTTTTCTAAGAAAACTGGGTTGGCTTAATTTTTTTACTATAAATAATAATTTGAATCACGACATAAACCAAGGTCGCAGTTCCTATGAAGTCAATTACAAACAAACTAGAAAAAGATTCAGCCATTGCTATTGGTAGAGTGTGTTCAGTTGTAGTTGCGAGTTGTGCGAGTTTAAAGATGGAGCAAAAGATCGCTTGAAGGAAGGATAAAATCAATACCTGTTTAAAGGTAATGCTTACAATGTTGGATATATTAATTCGTTTAGCCGAAGACATAATATAAAAGGCTATTGCAGGTGCAACCGTACAGGTAAAAGTCATCATTGCCAACTCTAGAGGTACGATAGCTCCCTGCGGTTTAAATATTAAACTGGCAACAATAATCGCAAGAAGCACACTGGGTATCAAACGAAGGCCAAATAGCATATAAGATAACAGGGCGACACCGCCAATTAGATTTACATTAACTGCCCACTGACTTTCAACCACTGCCGACATATAAGCAAACACAAGGATCATAAGAAATACAATCCTGCTACGTAATAAGTTTTTGCTTAGAACTTTAGTCACTTTAATTTCTATGCTTTTACAGTGGTCAAAACAAGGGGTGTTATTTTCAAGACTGTCCAAATAACCACGATACCGCCTAAGATATCACCTATTAAATAATGCCCTAAAAAGTCAACGGGATTTATTGTAAATACTGAGCTCTTGGCATAGATGAGAAATCGACCTAGCGCATGAAGCACTGCAGTAAAGATAATCAGAAATAAAATATGTCTGAAATTGATTCTCTCTAACTTAGAATAATCGGCTAATTTGAAATACTCTATCAGCCACATCGACACAAGAGGAGTGATCGCTCCCATTATCGCACCAATGCCGCCCCAAACTAACTGACCGCCCCATGTAGCAAACAAAACAAAACCACAAAATAAACAAGCAAGAATCACACCAGGCAACACATACCTACCAAAAATTAAAAACACTAAAATCTTGGCGCCAATCGGTAGATATAAATATGACCCCACTTCCACAGAAAAATTCGATAAATTTATCATGAGGATAGCAGCTAAAACGACAGCCATAAAGGCGATTAAATTACTAGCAAGGTAGTTCTTATATTTTTCCATGTACGGATTCTAACTCATCATTGAAAAAAGTCTAGTATGGATTTCCATACATTATTAGGTCTGAATGGGTTACATAAGACCAGAGATCGTAAATAGTTTACTTATTGTAACCAAGCACCATTGCACGTTTGTCGGCTTTAGACTGTGTAGCGGTGATAATGTTCTTTGATAACAACACACCTACTGCACGCTTAATGGTTGACAATGAGTATTTTGCAAAATATTGATCTTTAGTAATGGCGGTGATGTTTGCATCTTTT
>NZ_JAQWSS010000005.1 GCF_029243085.1 Candidatus Thioglobus sp.
TAATATTTGTTATTTTCACTTTATCAATTGGATCTTTTAAAGTTCCCTTTGCTCAAGAAATAGTTTTTATCGGTTCAGTTATCATAATTTTATTTTTGATATTTAAACTTATCAAAGAGTTACCAGAAAATTTACGACTAACAATTGTTGGATCATCTAAATTATCCAGTGCATTTTTTGCTGCTGCCGCAGCTTGAAGATCAGCCATATGAGCTTGTTTTGGCATCCACTCTGGGCCAGGGAAAGAGCCCGAATCGCCGGCAACAAAAACCTTGTCAAAGCCCTCTACTTCACAAAATTGATTGGCCTTTAGCAGGCCGCCTGTGCTACGCGCAAGATCGGTGTTATCGAACCAAGTATTGCCGGTCATGCCTGGCATAAATAAAATAAGATCAGCAGCAAACTCGCCACCCTCGGTTACTACTTTATCAGTGGTAAATTGTTTCATCTTGTGGCCAAGGTGCGTAGTGATATTACGCTTTTTCATTTCTGACAACAAACCATCAACTGCTTTTTCACCCAAGCGTGCACCCGGCTTGGCAGCTGGTGTAAAAAAGTTCAAGTTAAACTTATCACGCCTACCCTCAGCGCGAAGTTGAGTATCTAGTCCAAATAAAAATTCAAACATTGGTCCGCCACGCATCGCACTCGGTTCTTTTGGATTACCTGAAAAGCCAACGGCAATACTACCGCCATCCATCACCTTAACTCGATCGCGAATTTGTTCAGCAGCACTCAGCCCTTCACATGGAGTGATGGCATGCTCGATACCCGGTAGTTTTTTAATAAAGCGTCCACCTGAGGCGATAATCAGTGCATCATTTTCATAGGTGCCAATCGGTGTTATGACCGACCGACCTTGGTTTTCAAGACCGGTGACTTCACTTACAATGTGTTGCACCTTCATGCGCTTAAAGAAATTATCAAGCGGGATTACAATATCTTTCTTGCTAGCAGCGCCTGAAGGTACCCAAATTAAACTAGGCATATAAACTAGTTCTGCCTTGGGGGAAATTAGGGTTATTTCAGCGGTTTTATCTTGCTTTCGAATAGCTCTAACGGCGGTTAAGCCGGCAAAACCTGAGCCAATGATGGTAATTTTATGCATTTTAAAAAATCTCTAAGTTATGTGATGTCATGGTACTCACATTGGCAATTGCGCCAAATCTTTCCATATTTTCAGGCCAGCTCTTTCTTGCTTCTAGCTGTTGCCTAAAATTTTGCTGGTGTGTCTCACTTTGCCATTTTACTAGACAATAAACCTGTGCATTTTCATCAATACCGGAATCACGAGAAATAAAGCCATCAGCCTGAGCAATATCCTCATCAATTTCTTGAGACAAAGCCTTCCAATCATTCAACAAACTTTTGTCGTTTAATTCAAATGACACCATTATAAGAAACTCACTCATACGCTTCTCTCCCTATTTATTATGGCAAAAATGACCACTATCTGGCTCTTCTACGCTTCTAGCAATATTATCTACAAATGCTTGCAACTCGTTAAATTCTAACACAGTTAGAATGCGAGTAACAATTTCAGGCGCAACTCTTAATGTACACACTGAACCATCTTTAAGCTTCACTTCCATGCCTGCTGCATTTATCATTAAACCATCTTCGCCTTGCTCAAGTATCAATTCAAGCTCATCTTGTAGCTGATCATACAAATCTTGTAGCTCGCTTAGCACTTCTTCATCTGTATTCTCAGCAATAGAGACGATTTCACCCTGCACTGAGCCAAAGCCCTCATCTTCTTCACATTCAAACTCTATTCCCACCTTTGTTAAATGGTCTTTAAATTTGTTTGAGAGTGACGGATCGAAAAATATATAATCTAACATTGTTTTTTATTCAAATTTGAAGGATATTTTAATGCTAGATCAGAACGCTTTAGACACTTTATTTATTAATGCTAGAAGTCATAATGGCTGGTTAGATAAAAACATTACCGACGAGCAAATTCAGCAAATTTATGAATTAATGAAATTTGGCCCAACGGCAGCAAACACCTGCCCGGCACGAATTACATTTGTTAAGTCAGATGAAGCTAAGGAGAAGCTCAAAGCACACCTGGACGAAGGTAATATCGACAAGGGCATGAGCGCACCAGCGGTCGCTATTATTAGTTATGACCTAGAATTTTATGAAAAACTAGACTATTTGTTTCCACATACGGACGCCAAGAGTTGGTACGAAGGTAAGCCTGATAAAATTAAATCAGTTGGTGAAATGAATGCAACGCTGCAAGGTGGCTATTTTATGATGGCAGCTCGCTCGGTTGGATTAGATTGTGGCCCAATGGGTGGCTTTAACAATGAAACACTGGATCAAGCATTTTTCCCAGATGGAAAAACAAAGTCAATTTTCATTTGCGCAATTGGCCACGGAGATGACACTAAGATTTTCCCAAGATCACCACGCTTAAGCTTTGATGAAGCTTGCGAAATTATTTAAAAATTTTCAAAATAATGTGGACGAGG
The DNA here is from genome assembly GCF_029243085.1 of Candidatus Thioglobus sp. Classification (GTDB taxonomy): domain Bacteria; phylum Pseudomonadota; class Gammaproteobacteria; order PS1; family Pseudothioglobaceae; genus Thioglobus_A. The sequence continues at coordinate 2,484 of NZ_JAQWSS010000005.1, forward strand.
GTTTAAACATCCTCTAAAAAGACAAAAACCCTATATAAATGCCGTTAAATTGACATTTTTATAGGGTTTTTTGCCTTTTTAAACCACTCATTATTAAAATTTATGAAATTCTAATAATGGGTTAAATTCAGCTTATTTTTTGTCGGAGTTTTGCTTTTCACGTGGTGGACAGCCATTGTGCTTTAACCATAAATCCTCATGGCCAATAGCTTTAGCAAAAGCTGGAATTTCACACTCTGCCGCTGTCTTTTCAATCACATCTGGCGCTTTAATATCTTTATCATCATCGCTCAAACCAAAAACAGCAATAGCTCCCAATGCGATCAATGTCCAAGAGATAGCCAATACATACCTAATACCTTTCATATCACTTTCCAACAATTAAAAAATTAATTATATCGCCAAATGCTAGGTAAAACAATGCTAGCATGGAAAAAGAAAATATAATTTTTTGTATTAAATTTAACGTTTGAATCTGATCTTTAGTTCTAGTTAAATCACACACACCACCTGGACAATGTTTAACTTTTTCATCATGAACTAAATTGTAAATCTTGCATCCTACACAGATACCAAACACTGCCTCAAAGAACAATAAGCCTAAACATAATGCACAAGTCAAAATATTTATTGGGCCACGTATGTCATTTAACACCACTAAATAAAACATAGTTGTCGCTAGAATAAAACCAAATGACCAAGCCCATCTTTTTGGCGCAGCATCTGTGTATTCAGGTTTTTGATTATTAACCATCCAACGGCCAGCAACCATTGAAGGTGCATATTTTGGATTGATAAATATTCTGATAAAAAAGTCAAATAGGAATA
>NZ_JAQWSS010000018.1 GCF_029243085.1 Candidatus Thioglobus sp.
ATATACGGGGAAAAGTGTAATGTCATCTTTAAATTACAAATAAGAAATGAGAAAAAATTTGATTCATTTGAGCTTCTAAAGCAACAAATAAAGCATGACGTTGAAACTGCTAAAATATTTTTCAATCAACTTTCTGAATAATAAATAACTCTTATGTACGCTAGTCAATTAAAAAATAGCTTGTTAAGACTGCATAATAACAAGATCTTCGAATTTAGTGTTATCGGCGTCATTATTCTGTCGTCTTTATTAATAGGCGTCAAGACCTACGACATCAATCCGAATTATTTATTATTATTGGAAATTTTAGATATTGGAGTAACCATATTCTTTCTAACTGAAATCTGTCTTAGATTTATCACCACAGTCAATAAGAAACGCTTCTTTCATAATGCATGGAATGTTTTCGATACATTTATTGTTATTGTTAGTCTAATTCCAGTTGATCAGAGCGAATACGCGCTACTTGCCCGTTTAATTAGAATTTTTCGGGTTTTACGTTTAATCAGTGCCATTCCAGAATTACGCTTGTTGGTTAATGCTCTTATTAAGGCGCTCCCATCCATGGGCTATGTATTGTTACTTATGTTTATTTTATTTTATATATATGCAGCAATTGGTAGCTTTATTTTTGAATCTATTAATCCTACTTTATGGGGAGATATTGCTATTGCCATGCTAACATTATTTCGTGTGGTCACCTTTGAAGATTGGACTGATGTTATGTATGAAACTATGAAGGTTCACCCATGGTCATGGGCATACTATTTATCATTTATCTTTTTTAATGCTTTTGTATTTCTAAATATGATGATTGGTATTGTTATTGACAAAATGCAACAAGAGCATAATAACGAAGAAGATATCAGTCAAAGATTGAAACGTATTGAAGAAAAACTAGACCAGCTTCCAAGATAATTCTTGACCAGCCATAAATGGAATAATAACCGACCCTGCATATTCATAACTCTCTGGAACCAGCCAACTCTCCTTTGACAAGGTGATTGTATTTGTATTTCTTGGTAGGTTATAAAAATCTGGCCCGAATTTTGAAGAAAACCCTTCTAGCTTGTCGAGCGCGTCACGTGACTCAAAGGCAGTTGCATATAATTCAATCGCACAATGGGCACTTAATATTCCTGCGCAGCCACACGCTGATTCTTTAGCATCTTTTGCATGGGGCGCTGAATCGGTGCCTAAGAAAAATTTAGGATTGCCACTGGTTGCCGCATCTAACAAAGCTAGCTGATGTGGGTTTTCTCGCTTTAAGATAGGTAGGCAAAAATAATGAGGGCGAATTCCACCCACCAGCATATCATTGCGGTTCGCCAATAAGTGATGTGGCGTAATAGTAGCTGCAATATTACTATTACTCTCTATAACAAAATCGACTGCATCTTTAGTAGTAATGTGCTCAAATACAATTTTAAGCTCTGGAAAATCATGAGCAACTTGTGTTAAAACTTGGTCGATAAAAACTGCTTCACGATCAAAAATATCAATATCAGCATGGGTCACTTCGCCATGCACTAGTAGCAACATACCCATTTTGCTCATCATTTCTAAGGCAGGGTATATGTTTTTGATGTCAGTAACACCACTATCAGAATTAGTGGTGGCGCCTGCAGGATAGAGCTTAGCAGCTTTAACAATCCCACTTTTTGCCGCTTTTTCAATGTCGCTAGTGTTTGTGTTATCAGTTAGATAAAGCACCATCAAAGGATCTATCTCGTCACCCTCTGGTAACGCTTGAATTATTTCTTCTCGATAAGCTTGCGCCTGTAATGCGTTAGTAACGGGCGGGTTTAGATTAGGCATAATAATCGCTCGTCCCATTTGTTTGGCACTCATGCCGATAACTGACTTTAATGCTGCACCAGAGCGCACATGTAAATGCCAATCATCTGGCTGTAATATTTTAATTTGCATAAATTGCTCCTAAAATTCTCGATCGTTTGGCATTGGTAACGCTGGTTAGGTTAGATGGCTGCTGAGCAAGTGTTCGTTTAGCAAAATATGCAAATGCTGCAGCCTCTACATAATCAACATGAATGCCTAGCTCATTTGTTGTCATAATATTACTGTCGGCATTTAAACAGGTTAGTCGCTCTATTAAAAATGCATTATGCACACCTCCGCCACATAGATAGACCTTGGTGTTATCTGTAATATGTCTTGATATAGTAATTGCGGTTAATTCAACTAAAGTTCTCTGAACATCTTCTGGCGCCTCATTACCCGTTAAGAAGCGGGATAGCCATTTAAGATTAAAGTATTCTGGGCCGGTACTTTTAGGCGGCAACTGTTGAAAATATCCATCAGCTAGCAGTTTATCTAACAAGGCTTGGTCTATCAGGCCACTTTTAGACCACAAACCATTCTGATCATAATCTAGAGGCTTATGACATTTTATCCAATTATCTAATAAGGTGTTTGCAGGCCCTATATCAAACCCAACAATGGAGCTATCAGTCACTTGAGTAATGTTAGCAATGCCACCCAAATTAATCACCACACCACGCGTATTATTTAATAAAAAGTGGTGATACATTGGGGTTAACGGCGCCCCCTGACCACCTGCAGCGACATCCTGCATGCGAAAATCTGCCACGGTTTTTATGCCAGTCTGTTCAGCGATTAGAGCGCCATGGGCGATTTGCATAGAATAATAACCACCCTGATGATAAATTGTTTGTCCATGCGAGCCGATAGCAACTATCTGATTTGCAGAAATTCCGGATTCAGATAACAATACTAATGCCGCATTAGAAAAAGCATTTGCCACCTGAGTGTCGATATCAGCCAAGCCCGCCAATGAAGTCTCTCCACTTTGAGTTAGTTGGCGTAAATCTTGCTTAATTTGTTCAGAATATGGCTGATAAGTCTGGGCTAAAACCTTCTGACATTGATAATCCACAATCACGCCGTCCACACCATCAAGACTAGTGCCTGACATAAGCCCAATATAATATTGAGCAGGCATCGTGTCAGCCATGACAGTTTTTGTATTTTTTACCTGAACCGCACGGGCACGGATCATTTCGACCTACCTTATCCTCTCCATGCTCGATGGCTTGCTGCTTTTCACTAACAACAGCTTCAGCTTCGTCCGTCTCAATATGTTGTGCCACTACTTCTGCGTTATCTTGTTGTTCGACTTCAGACGCATCTGTATTCTCATTGATAGTAACACTTGATAAAGACTTAACAATCTCTATATCAATCGTCTCCAACAGCTCTGTAAACATTGCAAATGACTCGCGCTTGTACTCTTGGGTCGGATTTTTTTGTGCATAGCCACGCAAATTAACACTTTGACGTAAATAATCCATAGCAGCTAAATGCTCTTTCCAGTAATGGTCAAGCGTTTGCAGCATGACTGCTTTTTCAAACCCACGCATGGACTCTGCGCCAACTATCTCTTCTTTGTAGTCACAAATTGCGCTCAAACCTTCAACAATTCTACTTTCAAGCTCATCAACATCAACACCCTCATCAAGCCATTGTTGCAGAGGAAAGTCGGCCTTATAATCAGATTTCAATGCATTATGCAATCCCTCGACATCCCAATCCTCTTCGGCTTGCTCTGCGCTTATATAGGCTAAGAATAAATCACTAACAACCTGTTTTCTGATAGTAATAAAGCGCTCTTGCACATCGTTTGTACTCATCAGCTCATCACGCAAATTGTAAATAATTTTACGCTGGTCATTTGCCACGTCATCATACTCAAGTAAGTTTTTACGCGCATCATAATTCATGCCTTCAACTTTGCGCTGAGCATTTTCAATGGCACGACTAACCATTTTATGTTCAATAGCCTCACCTTTTTCCATGCCTAATCTTTGCATCATGGCTGCCATTTTTTCACTAGCAAAAATTCGCATCAAGTTGTCTTCTAGTGACAAATAAAAACGTGTTGACCCAACATCGCCCTGACGGCCTGAACGGCCACGTAACTGATTGTCCACGCGTCGAGATTCATTCCGCTCTGTACCCACAATATGTAAACCACCTGCGGCAATGACTTTATCGTGTTCAATTGCCCAATCTTGTTTTTGCTGCTCTGTTACATCATCAGCCAATTTACCGCCAAGCACAATGTCAGTGCCACGTCCAGCCATGTTGGTGGCAATCGTTACCGCGCCTATTGCACCAGCATTGGCAATAATTATCGCTTCTCTTTCATGCTGTTTTGCATTTAACACTTCGTGTTTAATTTTTTTATTACTCAGTAAAGCGGAGATTGCCTCAGAGTTTTCAATACTACTTGTGCCAACCAGAACAGGCTGACCAGTTTTTTGGCAGTTTTCTACATCGCCAGCAATAGCCATCAGCTTTTCATCTAAAGTTAGGTAAATTTGATCAGCCTTGTCGTCACGTTCTGAAATTTTATTTGGCGGAATTACCACAGTTTCCAATCCATAAATATCTTGAAATTCGACTGCCTCAGTATCTGCCGTTCCTGTCATGCCAGAAAGCTTGCTATAGAGTCTAAAATAATTTTGAAAAGTGATAGAAGCCAAAGTTTGGTTTTCTTTTTTAATACTCACCCCTTCTTTAGCCTCAATGGCCTGATGTAAACCTTCACTCCATCTACGGCCAGGCATGGTTCTTCCTGTAAATTCGTCAACGATTACAATCTCATCGCCATCAATAATATAATTATCATCCTTATGAAATAAGACATGTGCCCTAAGTGCCGAATTAATATGTTGCATTAATAAAATATTACTAGCATCATAAAGACTCGCGCCTTCTGGCAAGGCACCTGCATCAATCAGTAGACTCTCTGCTTTGGTATGACCATCATCAGTCAAAAATACTTGTTTATGTTTTTCATCAACAGTGTAATCGCCTGCAGTCTCTACTACAATCTCCTTACCTTCGCCACTTTCGGTTTGCTTGGTAAAGTTAGGAATCATATGGTTAATCGCTTTATACACCTCGGCATAATCTGCTGCCGGACCAGAGATAACTAATGGTGTTCTAGCCTCATCAATTAAGATAGAATCTACTTCATCAATAATGGCAAAGTTGAGCTCTCTCTGAACTTTTTGATCAATAGTAAATGCCATATTGTCACGTAAATAATCAAAGCCCAGCTCATTATTGGTCGCATAAACCACATCACATGCATAAGCCTCTTGCTTGTTCTCAGGCGGCCTGTTTGAAGCTACAATACCAACACTTAGGTTCAAAAATTCGAACACCTTTCCCATCCACTGAGCATCACGTTCAGCTAAATAATCATTAACAGTCACCACATGAACGCCTTTACCACTCAGGGCATTCAAATAGGCTGGCAGGGTAGCAACTAAAGTTTTACCTTCACCTGTTCCCATTTCTGAAATATTGCCTTCATTAAGCACCATGCCGCCAATCATTTGCACGTCATGATGACGCAAGCCTAGCACTCTAACACTGGCTTCACGCATTACTGCAAATGCCTCTACTAACAAAGCTTCAAGGGATTCTTCAGCTTTGTATCGATCTTGGAATTCTTGTGTTTTAGCACGTAACTGCTCATCATTTAACGATTGCATTTCTGCTTCTAGTGCGCCAATATTATCAACCGTTTTCTTAAGTTCTTTAATTAAACGATCATTCCTAGAACCGACAATTTTAGCTATAACTTTATTTATAATACTCATATAGAATATAAAGAATTGTTTTTAATAAAAAAATCTATTTTCTCATAGATAAACCGGCCTTTGCATCAAATGTATGAGCATAAATCAATAACCAACGTTTCAGACTTAACAAATCATAATAGGCTCGGGAAATTATTTGCCCAAGCAAAGATTTATAATCAAATCAATGCACAACTTGCGCAATACCTTCCAAGCACTTTAGAAACCTTAGAGTTATGCTTAATCAAGGATGGGCTTGCTACCTTAATCACCAGTAATTCAGCTGTCGCTTATCGGGCCAAACAACAACTTCCAGAGTTACTCAATATGCTGCATTGCATCCCTTTGGCTGGCCAAATAAATCGCATACACATCAAAGTTAATACTAATAAATAGTGCATCAATAGATAAATTGCTTAGCATACATAGTCAAGCTTGCCGTATAATTATTGGGTTTTTATATATAGATTTAATCTATAAACATTCAAAATAAGGGGTAGTAATCTTATGTCAGAACAAGAAATAGACTTAAAGAAAAGACGCTTTTTGACAGGCGCCACAAGCGTTGTTGGTGCAGTTGGCGTTGGCTTTGTATTGGTTCCATTTCTATCATCTTGGATGCCTTCAGCACGAGCAAAGGCTGCCGGCGCTCCAGTTGATGTAGACATCACAAAATTAGAAGAAGGTCAGCTTGTTCGTGTCCTGTGGCGAAAAAAGCCAATTTGGATATTTAAGCGTGATAAAACTGCTTTAGACAATCTTTTAGTTCAAGATAATAATTTAGTAGATCCTAGCAATTCAGAAAATCAACAACCTGTTTACGCTAAAAATGCTTATCGCTCAATCAACCCTGAAGTTGCAGTAATTATTGGTATTTGTACTCATTTAGGCTGCTCACCAACTTATCGACCTGAAGTAGGAGCAACTGATTTAGGTGGCGATACATGGAAAGGTGGTTTTTATTGTCCATGTCATGGATCTAAGTTTGATTTATCGGGCAGAGTGTTTAAAGGTGCGCCAGCACCTATTAATTTGGCCATTCCGCCATATCATTATGTCAGCGATTCATTAATTAGAATCGGCATTGACCCAAAAGCATCATAGGAGTAGAGGATGGATAATAATAAAAATTGGATCGATCAAAGATTCCCGCTAACCAAAGTTTGGAACGAACATTTAGCAGAGTACTACACACCTAGAAACTTTAACTTTTGGTATTTCTTTGGCTCGTTAGCAATACTAATGCTCGTGATACAAATTCTAACAGGTGTGTTTTTGACTATGCACTACAAACCAGATGCAGCACTGGCCTTTGCATCAGTAGAATACATCATGCGAGATGTTGACTGGGGCTGGCTCATTCGCTATATTCATTCAACTGGTGCCTCGGCGTTTTTTGTAGTTATTTATTTGCATATGTATCGCGGACTACTTTATGGCTCATACAAAGCGCCACGTGAGTTGATTTGGATATTAGGCATGGTGCTTTATATTGCGCTTATGGCTGAAGCGTTCATGGGTTATGTACTTCCATGGGGTCAGATGTCATACTGGGGAGCAAAGGTAATTATCAATCTATTTGGCTCATTCCCAGTTGTGGGTGATATTATTGTTGAATTCATTCTTGGTGACTACGCAGTAGGCGATCCAACGCTAAACCGATTTTTCTCATTACATGTAATTGCTCTACCACTTATTTTGGTTATTTTAGTATTTTTACACATTGTTGCCCTACATACCGTAGGTTCAAACAATCCAGATGGCGTTGAAATTAAGAAAAATAAAGATAAAAACGGCATACCAAAGGATGGAATACCCTTTCATCCATACTACAGTGTAAAAGATATCATGGGTGTTGTCGTCTTCCTAATGATTTTTTCATCAATCGTATTTTTTGCACCGGCATTGAACGGTTACTTTTTGGAGGCTCCAAACTTTGTTGAAGCTAACCCATTGAAAACACCTGATCATATTGCACCACTGTGGTACTTAACACCATTCTACTCAGTGTTAAGAGCTATTCCACCAATGTTTGGATCACAATTGCCAGGGGTTTTAGCAATGTTTGCTGCTCTTTTAATTCTTATAGCATTGCCATGGCTAGATCGCTCTAAGGTTAAGTCAATTAGATATCGCTCATGGCCATACAAAGTAGCATTAACTATTTTTGTGATAACCTTTATTGTCTTAGGGTGGTTAGGTATGCAGGCTGTAACACCACTATACAGCCTAATGGCACAAATCTTTACTGCACTATACTTTGCATTCTTTATTCTAATGCCCTGGTTTACATCAATTGGTAAAACCAAACCAGTGCCTGAAAGAACGACGGAGCATTAATATTAATATGAAAAAATTACTTAACACAACACTGTCTGCAATGACAGCAATGATTATCTCTTTTAATGCAAACGCTGCTGGATCGAATGTTCATCTTGAGAGTGCTAATACAGATATTACTGATGAGGCTTCACTGCAACGTGGCGCAAAGTCATTCATGAACTTTTGTTCTGGATGTCACTCAATCGAGCTAATACGCTACAATCGTATCGCAAAAGACTTAAATATTAGTGAAGCTGATATGGCTAAAAATCTAATGTTTAATGCAGATAAAGTCGGTAGTAAAGTATTTTCTTCAATTCCTGCAGACGATGCGAAACTATGGTTTGGAACCACGCCTCCAGACTTATCGTTAACTGCTAGAGCAAAAGGAACGGACTGGATATACAGCTACTTAAAAGGATTTTATACGGATGAATCTCGCCCCTACGGCGTTAACAATCATGTGTTGAAAAATGCTTCAATGCCAGATGCATTATGGCAATTAAAGCAAGATAAGTCTGAAAAGGAATTTGAGCAAGATGTTAGAGATATTACTAATTTCTTGGATTATGTTTCAGAGCCTGTTAAGCTAATCAGATACGACATTGGTATTAAAGTTATTGGATTTTTATTTATCTTGTTTATTCTTTCTTATTTACTCAAAAAGGAATATTGGAAAGATGTTAAATACGGTAAATGGCGTGCAAAAGACTAGCTAGTCAACCATATCCAACCTCATAACAGCGGCCTTTAAAATAAGGTTGCTGTTTTTTTCATTTTATAAGGGTAGTAATCATGTTAACAAAACCTAATCCATCTTCTACAACACTATACTCATCGGCAAACGAAATAGAGTCTCATGTTGTGCGCTTTATCATGGCAGAGAAAAATATCGAAAAAGATATTTTTAATATCGATATTAATAAAATGCCAGAAGAAATTTTAGAACTAAACCCGTGCCAATCCTTGCCAACACTATTCGACCGAGGTATCGTGTTATACGATCTTTCAGTAATTATGGAGTATCTAGACGAAAGATTCCCATTCCCGCCACTACTGCCTGTAGATCCAATTGAAAAATCTGAAAAGCGACTAATGATTTTTAGATTTACGCGTTCAGCAGGTTGTTGGTTTGAGCTTGCCAATACGATTGAAACAGGCAGTAAAAAAGATGCGGAAGAGGCTCGTAAAATCCTTAAAAGCAACTTAATTGAGTTGGTACCCTTATTTGCATATAAACCTTTCTTTAAAAGTGAGGATATGACAGTTGTAGACGCTTGTCTTGCTGCACTATTATGGCGCTTAAAAAAACTAGGCGTTGAATTGGGAACACCTGGAAAGGCGGTTACTGACTATGCTAAACGAATTTTTTCTAGAGCTTCCTTTAAAGAATCTTTAACAGATTGTGAAAAAGAATACAATTAAATAGTCTGTGACTGAAGTTACACCTTACTTAATCAGAGCCTATCACCAGTGGATGGAAGACTCTGGCTTTACAGCTCACATTCTTGTAGATTGTTCGAATCCGGTTGTTGTTGTGCCTGAACAGTTCATTCAGGACGATAAGATTGTATTAAACATTGCAAGTACAGCAACTCAATCACTGATACTTGACAATGAACATGTTGGTTTTAAAGCTAGGTTTTCCAACCAGTCGATTGACGTCTACATACCCATTGAAGCAATAATGGGTATCTATACAGCTGAAAATGGTGAAGGCATGTTCTTCGAGCGCAAAACAGCCACTGAAACAGAACAGCCAAAACCAGGTCTAACGCTACTCGACTAGCTAGTTAAGATTTAGAATTTGACGCATATTATTTTCAAATGCGGTTAAATTGCACTTACTAAAGATCACCACTTTGCTGTGACAGTAATGTTTAATGGCTGCAGCATTATTGAGTGAATTTTCCTGAATTTGGTTCAGAACAACACAGCTAATATTCAAACGATATTGTTCGGCCACTTTTAAAGCTAATAACGCTTGATTAACGGCACCTAACTCATCCTTAACAACAATCACTAAAGGCAGATCTAACGCGACAATCAAGTCAATATTCAGGGTGTTTTGAGCTATAGGGGATAACAGACCACCTGCACCTTCAATCACGACATACTCTTGACTTTGGCATGCATCTAACAAATGTGTTAGTGTCAAAGTAACATTAGCAGCGGCACTCGCAACCTCTCCACTGCAACACTCTTCGTATTTGTGTGGACAAACAACATCGATACTATCATCAACATTACTCATATGAAGTAACGCAGAAGCATCATTGGTTGTAAGCTTGCCATTAAGAAGTTTGCAATCACTTTCTACTGGCTTTCTAACAGCAACAGGTATTGACTCAGATAATAAACCAACAATCCTTTTTGCAATAAACGTTTTGCCGACGTCTGTACCACTACCACTTATAAACAAGCCTTTCATAATTACTAATTTTAACAGCAAAAATGTATAATACCACCTATGCATAAAAACTTAAAAACTCAGTTCTGTGGTTTACAACTAAACTCGCCAATCATTCTCCTTTCTGGTTGTGTCGGCTTTGGTGAAGAGTACACAAGAATCGAAGGATTTTCTAATACTGATGTTGGCGCTATTTGCCTTAAAGGAACTACGCTTGAACCACGACTAGGAAACATACCTAGTCGCGTCACTGAAACTCCAGAAGGCATGATAAATGCCATTGGATTGCAAAATCCTGGTACTGATGTTGTAATCAACGAAATAATGCCAGAATTGGATAAAAAAGAGACGCGTTTTATTATTAATATTTCAGGGTCTTCAGTAGAAGAGTACGGTGAAATTACCAAGCGTTTTAATGACTCTGATATCGACGCTATAGAAATTAACATTTCTTGTCCCAATGTAAAAGAGGGTGGCGTCGCCTTTGGTAATGATCCAGACATGTCGTACCGAGTAGTAGACATTTGTCGACAAAATACCAGTAAACCCATCATTACTAAACTATCTCCAAATCAAACTGACATTGGTCATAGTGCTCAGCGCTGTATTGACGCAGGTTCTGACGGCTTGGCGGTTATCAATACCTTAATGGGAATGTCAATTAACACAAAAACACGAACCCCTGTGATTGGCAATAATCAAGGGGGATTATCAGGGCCTGCCATTAAACCAGTAGCACTATTAAAAGTTCATCAAGTTTACCAAGTTAGTAAGCACCACAATGTTCCGATTATCGGCCAAGGTGGCATTATGACCGCCAATGATGCGATTGAATTTATTATTGCAGGTGCTGCGACTGTTGGCGTAGGAACGGCGTTATTTTATGACCCTCTTGTATGTCACAAGATTAACGATGGTATTAGTCAATACCTGATTGACAACAATTTAAATAGTATTGACGAACTAGTCGGCACCTTGCAACTTAATTCTGCAATTTCACAGTGTGATATCGGTAGCAAATAAAACCCAATTATGAACTTAGAATATAATGCTCAATCTATTGAGCTTCAAGCCCAACAATTTTGGAAAGAAAACAAATCATTTGAAGTGGTCGAAGACACATCAAAAGAAAAATACTATTGTTTAAGTATGTTTCCTTACCCATCTGGGCGCCTGCACATGGGCCATGTTCGTAATTATTCAATTGGTGATGTTATTTCTCGTTTCCAAAAAATGCAAGGCAAAAATGTCATGCAACCCATTGGTTGGGATGCTTTTGGCTTACCTGCAGAAAATGCAGCACTAAAAAATAAAGTTCCGCCCGCCAAATGGACTTACGAAAATATTAACTACATGCGTGATCAACTCTCTCAGCTTGGCTTTGGCTACGACTGGTCGCGTGAAGTGGCAACCTGTCATCCAAAATATTACAAATGGGAGCAGTGGCTATTTGTTAAGTTATTTGAAAAGGGTTTGGTTTATAAGAAAAATGCTGTTGTTAACTGGGATCCAGTTGATCAAACGGTACTTGCCAACGAACAAGTTATTGATGGGCGTGGTTGGCGCTCTGACGCACTTATTGAGAAAAAAGAAATCTCTCAATGGTTTATGCGCATCACTGATTATGCTGACGAATTATTAGAGTCTCTAGATGAGCTCAAAGGTTGGCCAGATGCAGTTAAAACTATGCAGAAAAATTGGATTGGCAAATCTGTTGGATTGGAGATTAATTTTGATAGGCAGAATGCCGATACCTTAAAAGTCTATACCACAAGACCTGACACATTAATGGGAGTTACTTATCTTGCCATTGCAAGCGAACATCCCTTGGCATTAGAGGCGGGTAAAAACAACCATGAAGTACAGGCATTTATAGACGAATGCAGAACCATGGAAACCTCTGAAGCAGCCATGGAAACAATGGAGAAAAAAGGAATTAATTCAGGGTTAACTTGCATCCATCCAATAACCGGTAAAGAAGTACAAATTTGGATTGCAAATTTTGTATTAATGGGTTACGGTACGGGTGCGGTAATGAGTGTGCCTGCTCATGATCAGCGTGACTTTGAATTTGCAAAAAAATACTCCATACCAATGTTGGCGGTTATTAAGCCTGAAAATGGTGACCATGATATTACTCAAAGTGCTTTTACTGATAAGGGTGTTTTATGCAACTCTGCAGAGTTTGATGGTCTTAACTTTAACCAAGCATTTGAAGCGATTGCTTCAAAACTACAATCTTCAAATCTAGGTGAAAAACAAACCAACTACCGTTTGCGTGACTGGGGGGTATCTCGTCAACGCTACTGGGGTTGTCCCATCCCTATTGTTAACTGTAAAAACTGTGGTTCAGTTGCTGTACCAGAAAAACAGTTGCCAGTTACCCTTCCAGAAGAAGTAGCATTTGATGGTGTCGGCTCTCCTATTAAAAAAATGCCAGAATTTTATGAGACCACCTGTCCATCATGTGGTGGTGAAGCTGAGCGTGAAACGGACACATTCGATACTTTTTTTGAATCATCTTGGTATTTTGCCCGTTACGCTTGTAAAGATAATGATAATTCTATGCTTGATGAGCGTGCCAATTATTGGCTAAAAGGTGGTGTTGATCAATATATTGGTGGCATTGAGCATGCAATTCTTCATCTACTTTATGCAAGATTTTTTAATAAATTACTTCGCGATGAAGGTTTGGTTACAAACAACGAACCCTTTAATAATTTATTAACTCAAGGCATGGTGCTTAAAGATGGTGCCAAAATGAGCAAATCAAAAGGTAATACCGTTGACCCGGCTGAAATGATTGAAAAATATGGTGCTGATACAGTACGCTTGTTTATTCTTTTCGCTGCGCCTCCCACTCAAGATTTAGAATGGAGTGATTCTGGCCTTGAGGGTTCACACCGATTTATTAATAAAGTTTATCGCCTTGTTAACGGTTTTATCGAAGATGGTAAAAATAACACCATTGGCGCATTAGACAATCTAAATAAAGAGCAAAAAGACTTGCGTCATAAAACTCATCAAACACTAAGTAAAATTACTGATGACATGAATCGTAGGCATTTATTTAATACGGTTATTGCAGCATTAATGGAGCTTAGTAATACCTTATCCAAATTTACCAATGTTGATGAAAACTCTATGGCCGTTCGTCAAGAGTCTATCAATATCTTACTTAAAACCCTAAGCCCAATAGCGCCTCACTTGTGTCATTACCTTTGGCAAGAATTAGGCAATACAGAGGCGATAGTCAATGAACCTTGGCCAACTATTGATAAGTCAGCTCTCGTACAAGATGAGGTGCAAATTATTGTTCAGGTAAATGGAAAGCTGCGAGCTAAACTCATGCTTGCTGCAAATACTGACAAGGAAACAGTTGAGGTTCAGGCTTTAGCTGATGAGAATGTTGCAAAATTCACCGTTGATAACACTATTGTTAAGGTGATTGTAATACCAAACAAACTTGTTAATATTGTCGTTAAGTAAGCTGTTTTCCTTAAAATTCTGGATAATCTAATTTGTTATAATGGTAACTATAACAAGCACAATAAATATCAAACATCAATAAGGATAATATATTGGTTAGTGGATTGTTCCATATAAGGATATTGTCATATTTATGTTAGACTTCCCATCTTCTTATTTAGTATGTAATATTCATCACTTTTCTTACAAACAAAAAAAACCTTGGCAAATAATATATCTGCCAAGGTTTTTTTTCAGTAGCGAGTTGTTATTCTACTTATTGGCCATTAAGCCATCAATAATTGGTGTTAACATGTGGTCCATTACATCGACCATGTAATTTCCTTTATATACTAACGTTGTATCATTTTGTAAAAATGCCATAGCATCAGCTGGTAATTTATTAGCAACCGCCTGTAAATCAACACCATCAATACGTACACTAGTTACTACTAACGAATCTTCCGGTGAAGGCACTGCTTGACCACTAAATGGATTTGAAGTATCTATTAGCGGGATGCGGTGAAAATTGATGTGTGTATTATCAAATTGAGGTGTGATAAATTCAACATAATCTGGCATACGGTCCAGAATAATTTCAGCTACTTGCTCTGGCGTGTATGGACGCTCCGAAGTATCTCTA
Source organism: Candidatus Thioglobus sp. (assembly GCF_029243085.1). Taxonomy (GTDB): domain Bacteria; phylum Pseudomonadota; class Gammaproteobacteria; order PS1; family Pseudothioglobaceae; genus Thioglobus_A. The sequence continues at coordinate 14,477 of NZ_JAQWSS010000018.1, forward strand.
TGAATTTTCTGAATCCACTCAATATTTACCGCAGGCACAACACCTACTAATAAATCTACTTGTGAAGCAACATCTGAATTTTGCGTTCTAACACCACCATGCAAACCTTCATAAAACATTAAATCTGAATCAGGTTCTATATCTTCCCAAGGTGTAAATTGACCTGGCTCCAAGTTAGTACCTAAACGTGCATTGTGCTCTACAGCCTCTTCATCAGAGTGAATGTAGTAACGCTTTTGACCTGTGCCATCTTGACCATATTGTTTAAATAAAGTTTCAAGCTTATCAAAATGGTTTGCGTTTTCAGAAAAATGCGTTAACACTTTTCCAGCTTCACGAGATTTTTCAACCTCTACTTTCATATCAGCACGTTCAAATTTATGAAAACTATCACCTTCAACAATACTAACATTTAAATTTTTTGCTTCAAAAATACGCTCAAAAGCTTTTTTTACGAATGTAGTTCCTGCACCTGATGAACCTGTTACAGCGACTACTGGATTTTGTTTAGACATTTTTAACTCCTTGTTTATCTATTATATTTGTTTTTAAAAATCTAAGTTATTAACCGATAATGCATTATCTTCAATAAAGTCTCTACGAGGTTCAACCTCGTCACCCATTAGGGTTGAGAACACTTCATCAGCTACAATTGCATCTTCAATCTTAACTTTGAGTAGGGTTCTTTGCTCTGGATCCATAGTGGTTTCCCAAAGTTGCCCTGGGTTCATTTCTCCCAAGCCTTTATAACGTTGGAAGCTTTGACCTTTTTTAGCATCATCAATTAAAAAATTAACAACCTCACTAAAACTTTCAACTTTAATTTGTTTAGATTTCTTTTCAACATAAGATTGATCATCAATTGCACTTTCAATCTTAATTGAGAAATCTTTCATAGTTTGATAATCTGACGAATCAAAAAATGCTTGATTTAATGTTACTTGATCTGTATCAACGCCATACACACATAAACTGTGTGTAATCTCACTATTCTCATACACCACAGTATGTTGTTGCGCTGGTGTTAGATTCTTATTGAGTTTTTGAACTAGTAACTCACACCATAACTTCATTTCTTTAGCATTTGCTAAATTTTCTACCGGTGCGCTTTTAGCAATTGCTTTTAATAAGTCAGGATGATAGTGCTTGGCAAGTTTAGAGATGATTGTACTAATTTTATAAAAATCTTTAACAGCTGATTCAAGCGCAACACCAGTAATAGGTGGAACGTTTGCAGTAAAGAAAAGATTAGAATCACTAACTGCCTCTTGCAATAAATAATCATTGAGTTCTTGGTCATCTTTCAAATAACGCTCTTGCTTTCCTTTTTTAATTTTATATAAGGGTGGTTGAGCAATATATAAATAGCCATTTTCAACCAATTCAGGAAGATATCTATAAAAGAAAGTTAATAGCAAAGTACGGATGTGTGCGCCATCAACATCAGCATCAGTCATAATGACAATTTTGTGATATCTTAATTTTTTAAGATCATACTCTTCTTTGCCAATTCCACAACCAAGCGCTGTAATAAGAGTTCCAACTTCAGCTGAAGAAAGCATTTTTTCAAATCGAGCTTTTTCAACGTTTAGAATTTTACCTTTAAGTGGTAATATTGCTTGAGTACGGCGATCACGCCCCTGTTTGGCAGAGCCGCCTGCTGAATCACCCTCCACTAAGAAGATTTCACTTTCTGCTGGATCTTTAGTCTGGCAATCGCTTAATTTTCCCGGTAAACCAGCAATATCCAGCACCCCCTTACGTCTAGTCATCTCTCGTGCTTTTCGAGCCGCATTGCGCGCTCTTGATGCATCTAGAATCTTTCCGACAATGATCTTAGCTTCATTTGGGTTTTCTAAGAGATATTCACCTAGTTTTTCATTAAGCGCTGATTCAACGGGCGCTCTAACTTCTGACGATACTAATTTATCCTTAGTTTGAGAAGAGAATTTTGGATCAGGCACTTTAAC
>NZ_JAQWSS010000037.1 GCF_029243085.1 Candidatus Thioglobus sp.
TCAGCTCAATGGGAACACACCATTCTGGTTACTAAAGATGGCTATGAAATCCTCACACTAAGAGCTGAAGAGGATATCTAAGCAGCTAGCTGCATGTGCTAAAATAAGTGTTTTTTATTGTTGTATAAATCTAAGCGTTGAAAAACCTAAGAAATTATTTTATCTCCGGCCTACTTTTTTGGATTCCATTAGGCTTAAGTATTGTCGTTATCAAGTTCTTTTTAGAGCTTGTTAATGACATTGTGCCGCCAGAATATTTACCCGAAGCCTTATTTAATCTAGGAAGCGCCATTCCTGGATCGGGCATTATTTGGGTAATACTCATCATTATGCTAACTGGTACATTAGTCAATAACTTTATTGGTCGCAGGCTAGTCCAACTATGGGAAAAACTCTTAGATAAGATTCCTGGATTCCGTGGTATTTATAAAGCTTTAAAACAACTCTCTGATACCGTTTTAAGCCCTTCTGGCAATAGTTTTAAAAAAGCACTACTAGTTGAATATCCGCGCAAAGGTATGTGGACAATTGCCTTTCAAACAGGAGATTATCAGGGTGAAGTTGCAGATAAAATTGGCGAAGAAATTATTAATATCTATGTTCCAACGACACCAAACCCAACCTCAGGATTTTTCATCATGCTACCAAAAAGCGAAGCAATCGAACTAGACATGAGTGTTGATGAAGCATTTAAACTTATTATCTCTACCGGCGTGGTAGAACCAAGCAAATAATCAAAAGGAAAAACTATGAGAACAAATTATTGTGGCGAATTAAACAAAGAAAATATCGATCAAACGGTTGAAATTTGTGGCTGGGTTAATCGCCGTCGTGACCATGGTGGCGTTATCTTCTTAGATATGCGTGATAAACGAGGTATTGCTCAAGTTGTTATTAACCCTGATAATGCTGATTTTGCACTTGCTGAAACCATTCGAAATGAGTTTGTACTTAAAATTACAGGTGTTGTTATTGCTAGAGGTGAAGGCTTGGCCAACCCTAAGCTTGCTTCTGGCGATATTGAAATCGTAGCCAACAATATTGAAATTCTCAACGCTTCTAAACCGGTGCCATTCCAGATCGATGCGACTGACACCTCTGAAGAGGTTCGACTTAAGTATCGCTACCTTGATTTACGCAACGACGCGATGCAAAAACGCATGCGCCTACGTTCAAAAGTTACTCACTTTATGCGCGAGTTCATGGACGAGAATGATTTCCTAGATATTGAAACACCTTTTTTAACTAAAGCAACACCTGAAGGTGCGCGTGATTATTTAGTGCCTTCACGTACTCATCCAGGTGAGTTTTTCGCCCTGCCACAATCACCACAATTATTCAAACAATTGTTAATGATGTCAGGTTTTGAGCGTTACTATCAAATCGTTAAATGTTTCAGGGACGAAGACTTACGTGCTGATCGACAGCCAGAATTCACTCAACTGGATATTGAAACTTCATTTATGAATGAAGATGAAATTATGTCAATGATGGAGGAAATGACACGTGGCATGTTTAAACATGCAATCGATGTTGATCTAGGTGACCAATTCCCTAGTATCACTTACGCAGATGCAATGCATCTATATGGCGTTGATCGTCCTGACATGCGTATTCCTATGAAAATGACTGACATGAATGAGCTAATGCAAGGCGTTGATTTTAAAGTATTCTCTGGTCCTGCGAGTAGTGATGACTCTCGTGTTGCTGCGCTACGCGTACCGGGTGGCGCTGCTATCAGTCGTAAGAAAATTGATAAATACACAAAATACGTTAGCATTTATGGCGCCAAAGGTTTGGCTTATATCAAACTAAATGAAGATGGTCCAGCATCGCCAATTTTGAAATTCTTAGGTGACGATGTTACCGCTAAAGTGATTGAAATGACTGGCGCACAAACGGGTGATATTATTTTCTTTGGTGCTGATAAAACCAAAATTGTTAACGAGGCATTAGGTAACTTGCGTGAACAATTAGCAAAGGACATGGATTTATTTGATAAAGAATGGGCGCCTATCTGGGTGGTTGATTTCCCAATGTTTGATCAAAATGATGATGGCTCATTAAGCGCCATTCACCATCCATTCACTGCGCCAAGTGTTGACGCTGAGACATTAGAAAAAACTGCTGCTAGTGCTTTATCAAGAGCTTACGATCTTGTTATTAATGGCTCTGAAGTGGGTGGTGGCTCTATTCGTATTCACCAGGTTGCGATGCAACAAACAGTTTTGAAATTATTAGGCATTTCTGACGAAGAGGCGCAAGATAAATTTGGCTTCTTATTAAATGCACTTGAATATGGCTGTCCACCTCATGGTGGCATGGCATTTGGTCTTGATCGTTTAGTGATGATCATGACAGGAAGTGACTCTATTCGTGATGTTATCGCCTTCCCTAAGACGCAAACAGCTGCTTGTTTATTAACTGATGCACCTGCCGAAGTTCCAAGAAAAGTACTTCGTGAACTTAGCGTGCAAGTGAGCTTACCGAAAAAAGACTAAATTTTGTGAGTAGTATTACTGATCAAATAAAGGCAGAGTTAAAAGCTAAGAATGCGGTTTTGGTAGCTCACTATTACGTGAGTGCTGAACTGCAAACTTTGGCAGAAGAATCTGGCGGAATTGTCTCAGATTCATTAGAGATGGCACGTTTTGGACAAAATTGTAATGCCGATACCATTGTGGTTGCTGGTGTTAAATTTATGGGTGAAACAGCTAAAATTCTATCTCCAGAGAAAACAGTACTAGTGCTTGACCAAGCTGCGACTTGCTCTTTAGACGAAGATTGTCCTATTGATGATTTCTCAAAATTTTGTGATCAACACCCAGATCGCACTGTTGTCGTTTATGCCAATACCAGCGCTGCAGTTAAAGCGCGTGCAGATTGGGTTGTTACTTCAGGTAGTGCTCTTAAGGTAGTTAAACATCTTAAAGATCAAGGTGAGAAAATACTGTGGGCACCTGACAAACATTTAGGTAATTTTGTTAAAAATGAAACAGATGCAGATATGCTACTTTGGCAAGGCTCATGTGTTGTGCATGAGCGTTTTAAGGCTGATGCACTTGCCAATCTCAAAGCGCACCACCCTAAAGCAGCAGTATTGGTTCATCCTGAATCACCACAATCAGTGGTGGATTTAGCCGATGTTATCGGTTCAACTACCGCATTAATTAACGCTGTCAGAGATCGAGACGAGCAAACTTTTATTATTGCTACAGATAACGGCATATTTCATAAAATGCACGAAGTTGCACCTGATAAAACATTAATCGAAGCACCAACGGCTGGCCAAGGTGCAGATTGTGAATCATGTGCTCACTGTGAGTGGATGGCAATGAATACCTTGGATAATTGTCTTAGCACAATCAAAACTGGCAATAATGAAATAAAAATTGACGCTTCAATTAACCAGGAAGCTCAGATTTCTATACAAAAATTACTCGACTTTACCGCATAAAGATCACTCATAAAAGGTAAAATTCAACCCCTATATTCACCGGAGAAAACACCATGGCAGGACATAGTAAATGGCACAATATTCAACATCGAAAAGGCGCACAAGATGCTAAACGTGGAAAAATTTTTACTAAACTCATTAAAGAGATAGTAATTGCCGCTAAATCTGGTGGCGGTGTCATTGAAAATAATCCAGGCCTGAGAATGGTTATCGATAAAGCTTTGGCAGCGAATATGAAGCGTGACACCATTGAAAATGCAGTGAAACGTGGGTCAGGCGACTTAGAAGGTGAGAACTATGACGAGGTACGTTACGAAGGTTATGGATTAGCAGGTACAGCAATTATGGTTGACACGTTAACAGACAACCGTAATCGTACGGTTGCAGATGTTCGCCATGCTTTTACTAAACATGGTGGCAATCTTGGTACTGATGGTTCAGTGTCCTATCTATTTACTAAACAAGGTTTTATTAGTTTTGCTGCAGGTAGTGATGAAGACCAGATTATGGAGGCGGCATTGGACGCAGGTGCAGATGACGTAGTCACTAACGATGATGGATCAATCGATGTACTTACTTCTCCAGAAGAGTTTTTTACTGTGAAAGATGCACTAACAGATGCCGGCTTGGAATGTGCTCACGCTGAGGTCACCATGGAGCCATCTACCCGTGTAGAACTAAATCTTCAAGATGCAGAAAAATTCATGAAATTGATTGATCGTTTAGAAGATCTTGATGATACACAAGAGGTTTACCATAACGCTGATATCTCTGAAGAGGTCATGGCTCAATTATGATTCATATTCATCAAGGTATAAGCGCATTAGGCGCTTTTAGAACTCAAGCTTTACAAGCTAAACTTAATCAGGCTCAACCTGACCTAACTCTTTTAGGCGCTGAGTTTATTCACTTGGCCGATCTTAACGAAAGTCTTGATCAAAATAAAACAAACCAACTAGAACAATTATTATCTTATAGCGAAGTATTAACAATCTCTGGCGCTGCATCTTGTCTTATTATCATTCCAAGACTAGGTACTATTTCTCCTTGGTCTTCCAAAGCTACAGATATTATGCACTTGTGTGATATGCCTCAAATTAATCGTATTGAGCGCGCTATTGTCTATCATTTTGATACTGAAATAACCAACCGATCAGCTGTATTAGCCTGTGTGATGGACAAAATGACAGAATCAGAGCTAGCTAGTATTGATGATGCACACAGTGTGTTTGCTAATTTTGAACCTCGAGTATTTTCTAGTGTTGATATTCTAACTCAAGGCAAAGTAGCGCTTGAAAAAACTAATACTGAATTAGGTCTAGCATTATCGACCGGTGAAATTGATTATCTAGTTGATAGCTTTACTAAACTAGAGCGCAACCCAACAGATATTGAACTCATGATGTTTGCTCAAGCAAATTCAGAGCATTGTCGTCATAAAATTTTTAACGCTGATTGGAAAATTGATGATACTGAACAAGCCAAAAGTTTGTTTGCTATGATTCGAAACACCTATCACAAGCACCCTGAAGGGTTGCTTAGCGTCTATTCAGACAACTCTGCAGTGATGGCTGGGTACGAAGGTGAGCGTTTTTATGCTGACAAAACAGGTAAGTACGTCAGCTCAAATGAACATAGAGCTATTTTAATGAAAGTAGAAACTCACAACCACCCTACTGCTATTGCGCCACACCCAGGTGCAGCAACTGGCTCTGGTGGTGAAATTCGTGATGAAGGCGCTACTGGTCAAGGTTCAAAACCTAAAGTTGGTTTATGCGGCTTTAGTGTCTCTAATTTAAAGATTAACGGCGCTACTCAGCCATGGGAAGTAGATCATGGCAAACCATCTCAAATTGTATCGGCTCTTGACATTATGCTTGAAGGCCCGATTGGCGCAGCTGCTTTTAACAATGAATTTGGCCGTCCAAATACGCTAGGCTATTTCCGTAGCTATGAACAACAAACACCAGATGGTGATGTTCGTGGCTATCATAAGCCAATTATGCTTGCAGGCGGACTTGGTCATATTCAAGAACAGCATATTAAAAAAGGTGAAATTCCAGTCGGTAGTAAGATCATTGTTTTAGGCGGTCCAGCAATGTTGATCGGTCTTGGTGGTGGCGCTGCTTCTAGTATTAAGAGTGGTGAACAAAGCGAAGATTTAGATTTTGCTTCTGTACAACGTGCCAACCCTGAAATGGAAAGACGCGCACAAGAAGTGATTGACCGTTGTGCTAATCTTGGCAATGACAATCCAATTATTTCCATTCATGACATTGGTGCCGGTGGCTTATCAAACGGCCTACCAGAATTGGTTAATGATTCAGGTCGTGGTGGTCGTTTTGAGTTGCGTAATATTCCTAATGATGACAACCAAATGTCACCGCTTGAAATTTGGTGCAACGAATCTCAAGAACGCTACGTCCTTGCTATCGCCCCATCTAGCTTGGCATTATTTAGCGATATTTGTCAACGTGAACGCGCTCCATTTGCAGTGTTGGGTGAGTCAACCAAAGAACAAGAGTTGGTTTTAAGCGATGAATTATTTGCAGATACGCCTATTGATATGCCAATGTCTGTACTATTGGGCAATCCACCAAAAACCAACATTAATGCTGTCACACATGACATAGATCTTAGTCCATTAGATGTTAGCGACATTCAACTTGATGATGCCATCACTCGAGTATTACAATTGCCAACCGTTGCAAGTAAAAATTTCTTAATCACTATTGGTGATCGAAGTGTTACTGGTATGGTTGCTCGAGATCAGTTTGTTGGCCCTTGGCAAGTGCCAGTGGCTGACTGTGCAATTTCCATCTCTGATTATGTTGGCTATAAAGGTGAAGTTATGTCCTTAGGTGAGCGCACTCCGCTTGCTTTGTGTGATGCAAATTCAGCTGCGCGTATGACTATTGGTGAAGCATTAACCAATATGCTAGGTGGTTACGTTGCAGATATTCACGATATTAGCTTAAGCGCTAATTGGATGAGTGCCAGTGGGCATAAAGGTGAAGACGCCAAATTATTTGCTGCTGTTAAAGCAGTTGGTATGGATTTGTGTCCTGAACTTGGGTTAACTGTCCCTGTGGGTAAAGACTCTATGAGTATGAAAAGCTCTTGGAATGAGAATGGTGAAGATAAGTCGGTTACCTCGCCCTTATCTTTAATTATCACCGCTTTTGCAAAAACCCCTGATGTTAGACTACAACAAACCCCACTACTTGATACAGATGCAGAATCTGAATTATTATTGATCGACTTAGGCTTTGGCCAAAATAGAATGGGTGGCTCATGTTTGGCACAAGTTTATAATCAAGTTGGTGACATTGCGCCAAATTTGGATGATAGTGCCATATTTAAATCATTCTTTACAGTCATTAACCAATTGAATAAAGACGGCTTAATTAGTGCTTATCATGATCGAAGTGATGGTGGTGTTATAACAACATTACTAGAAATGGCATTTGCATCACATTGCGGATTAACCATTTCAACGGATGGCAATATTGAGCATTTATTTAATGAGGAACTTGGCTGCGTTATTCAGGTGAAATCTGAACATAAGCAAATAGTTAGTGATACTCTAGCCACTGCAGGACTTAAATCTTGTACACAATCAATTGCAACTATTAACAACTTAGATACAATTGAAATTATTGCCAATGGGCAAGTAATTTACACGCAACCGCGTGCTAAGCTACACACACTTTGGTCATCAACGTCATATGAAATTGCCAAGTTACGAGATAATCCAGATTGCGCCCAACAAGAATTTGATGCGATCAGTCAGACTTCTAATGGCATACTATCTGACTTAAGCTTTGATATTGATCAATCAGTTGTTACCCCTTATATCAAAACTAATATCAAGCCAAAGATTGCCATCCTTAGAGAACAAGGTATTAATGGCCAAGTAGAGATGGGTGCTGCCTTTAACAAGGCAGAATTTGATGCCATTGACGTACATATGAGTGACATCCTTTCTGGACGCTTATCTTTAGATGAATTTAAAGGCTTGGTTGCTTGTGGCGGTTTCTCCTATGGTGATGTACTAGGCGCAGGTAGAGGTTGGGCAAGTTCGATTCTTTATAATACACATGCCAAAGATGAATTCGAAGCTTTCTTTAATCGAGAAGATAGTTTTGCTTTAGGTGTATGTAATGGATGCCAGATGATTTCAAACTTATCTGAGATAATTCCAGGTGCACAAAATTGGCCTAGCTTTAATCGCAACCTATCAGAGCAATTTGAGGCGCGCTTTTCAAGTGTTAAGATTGGCGAATCTAATTCAATTTTCTTAAAAGACATGATTGGCTCAACCATACCAATTGCAATTGCTCACGGCGAAGGTAGAGCATCATTTGGAAATGGTGAAGCGAATAATATCGCTTTGCAGTATGTGGATCACAGTGGTGCCATCACCAAAACTTACCCACACAATCCAAATGGATCTGACCAGGGTGTTGCTGGCGTTACCAATGACTCTGGGCGTGTTACTATTATGATGCCACATCCTGAGCGTGTCTTTAGAGCGGTACAACACTCACACCATCCAAAAGATTGGGATGAGCGCAGTCCATGGATGAGAATGTTTGAAAATGCTAGAGCTTGGGTTGACTGATATTCAAGTTAATTAATTCAAAAAATGAAGGTCGCCATTATGCGACCTTTTAAACTTACTCTTTGGTAAGTACATATTTTAGAATCTCAATAACTTGCTCTGGTGTAGTTGCCCACGCCATTGCCGATCCGTCAACTTCCTTCAACGGGTGCACTATATTTTCATCATGAAGAGTGATGTAAGGCTTGTCTAATGCAGAACAATACCCAGCATCAAATGCTGCATTCCATTGTTTATACTTGTCACCAAAACGTACTACAGCAACATCGCAATTTTTAATCAGGGTTTTTGTGCGTATTGCATTAACTTTTGCGGATTTGTGATCGCGCCAATAATTAACATTTTCTGCACCAAGCATATCACCTGCTGCATCGCTAGACTCATGATCTGTGACAGCAGATGTAAAGACAATCGATAAATTATGTGCAGCACACCCATCTTTTAAGCGCTGTCTCCAGTCTGTGTGTATTTCACCCGAAAGGTATACGTTTAAATCCATGTTTAATTCCTATGTTGATAATAAAAAGATAGAAGTTTACGTCAAAATTAGAATAACTCTAACCTAGTTCGCTACTGCTTTAACTTGATATGATTATTTAAAGTTGCTAGTTTATTAAAATATTAGAGAAACAGGAATATTGAATCAGGTTAAATAGTAACCATGGACTATCAACTTATTCGCTCAAAACGTAAAACTTTGAGTTTACAAATCAATACTAAAGCAGAGCTCATTATTCGCTCTCCAAAAAACCTCTCTATTAAGGAAATAGAATCTTTTGTAAATGATAAATCTGAATGGATAAAGAAAAAACAACGGACTATTCAATCAAAAATAATACCATCACCAAATTACATGGAAGAGGAGTGCTTCTTATATCTGGGCAATCAATATCCGTTAATTCACAACACTAACCAAACATCCAGCCTCCACTTTGATGGCAAGATGTTTAGCCTAAAAGGTGATGGATTATCAGCATTTCACACTTGGTATAAAACCACTTTTGAGAAAGTTGCCTTGCCAAGATTGGATTATTACGCTCAACTTCATCAACTAAACTATCAACAAGTTAGGATTAAGGCGCAAAAAACACTTTGGGGCTCATGCTCTGCAGTTAATAATATCAATCTTAATTATCTACTCATTCAAGCACCCATGAGTGTGATTGATTATGTCATTGTGCATGAGTTGGCGCACATTAAACACAAAAATCATTCGAAACATTTCTGGAGTTTTGTCAGTCAGATGCTCCCAAACTATAAAGCCAGCAAATGCTGGCTTCAAGAAAATGGCCATAAGTTAAAAAACTTATAGCGAAATTAGTTTAACTGATTTATTTATTGTTAAACTTTGAAGATGCTTCTTCCATAGCAACCTTTAACGTTCCCATTTGCGACATTTCAACAATAATATCACCTCCACCTACTAATTCAGAATTGAAATAGATTTGTGGAAAAGTTGGCCAATCTTGGAATGCCGGTAAGTTTTGCATAACTTCTTGGTCTTCAAAGATATTAACATAAGCAAATTCTACGCCAGTTGAAGCAAGAGTTTGTGCAGCTGTTGCTGAAAATCCACATTGTGGAAATTGTGGTGTACCTTTCATATACAAAACAATCGGTGCACTATCAACTTGCGCTTGAATTCTTTCCATTATTTCCATTACTTACTCCTTTATATGTGCGTAAAAGTTTAGTATTTTACTCTTATATTATGATTTTATTGTTTAATTGCCTGAGCAATTGTGTATTTTGATCCTTGTTTTAATTTTTTATAATTACCAAAAACCGATTTAAAGTTATCTTTAATAAAATGCCTTAAACCATTAATTGTGACAAAAGTAATGGTTCCACCTGGTTTTAAAGCGTCATATGCATCATACAATATAATACTTAATTGTTCTCTACCCACTTTAGCAGGGACATTTGACAACACCTGATCAAAATAATTACTCTTACCAACTGCAGAAAATGCATCGGAGAGGTAAGCTTGAGCATTATCAATGTGGTTAAGCTTGGCATTTGCATTAGATAATTCGATAGCAATAAAATCTTTATCTACCATATGCACCTCTCCTCTAGGGCATGACTTGGCCACACTTAAGCCTATAGGACCATAACCGCAACCTAAATCTAAACATTTGTCATCTGTTGCGATATCAAGATATTTCATAAACATGACTGTACCATCATCAATGGCTCTTGGGCTAAATACACCCCAGCGTGTTTTAAGAGTTAAATCATGGCCTAATAAGTTGGCTTGAATGTTGAGTTCTTGTTTTAGTTTAGGAATATCTTGTCTGGTAAACATTAGGTATCTTGTTGTTGTTTTTTAAGTGCTTTCTTCTTTGCCTTAGCAGCAATCATTTGACTGGCATTATCTCCAATATGATCTTCGCCTCTTTTTTCTGCCAATTGAATTTGCTTTTCTCTTTCACGGTATCGATTCACTTGATCTTCGCTTTTAGATCCATAGCAACGAGGACAAGATACGCCTTTTTCATAATGTTTGTGATTTTTATCTTCAGCAGTAATAGGATATCTACAAGCATGGCATTGGTCATATTGACCCTGTTCAAGATTATGTTTTACTGCTACTCGATCATCAAATACAAAACATTCGCCTTCCCACATGCTGTCTTGTTCAGGCATTTGTTCAAGATACTTAAGAATACCACCATGCAAATGGTATACCGTGTCAAAACCTTGAGTTTTTAAATAGGCGGTTGATTTTTCACAACGGATACCACCTGTACAGAACATCGCTACTTTCTTGCCCCGATACTGCTCTAAATTATTTTTAGTATACTCTGGAAACTCGCGAAAGGTTTCCGTACTAGGATTAATAGCTCCTTTAAAGCTGCCAATCTCATATTCATAATTATTTCTAGTGTCTATTAATATAACATCAGGGTCGCTAATCAAATCATTCCAATCTTGTGGTGATACGTAAGTGCCAACAGACTCTTTAGGATCAATCCCTGAGACTCCAAGTGTCACAATTTCCTTTTTCAACTTAACTTTTAAACGCTTAAAAGGAAGCTTATCACTATATGAAAATTTAATTTCTAAATGGTCAAAACGTCCATCTTCATCTAAAAATTTTAAGAAGGCGTCAATAGAGTCTTGTGTTCCAGCTACAGTGCCATTCAAACCCTCTAAAGCCAATAAAACAGTTCCCTTAATCTCTAAATCAACCATTAACTCACGTAACGGCTCTCTAAATTTTTCAAAATCATCCAAACGTACAAACTGATATAGAGCGCAAACTGTAAACATACAACTTTAATTAAGAAAAAAAATCTATTTTACCGTAAAGCCATAATATCATTGAATAATAAGGTTATTTACCATGATTGCCTTAAAGCATATTATCAGTCAAACTCAACATCCGTATAATAACAGAACCTTTTTTGTAACTATTTTTTTTCAATATTGCTAAATTCAATTAAATCTCCTCAAGATATTAAACAACTGGATTTAACCCAGTTGCAATCTCTAGCGGATGAAATTCGTGAATTTTTGATTGAAAACATTCAAAAAACAGGTGGGCATCTAGCGTCGAACTTAGGCACTGTTGAAATAACGCTGGCCATGCATTATGTATTTAACACACCTAATGACAGCTTTGTTTTTGATGTAGGTCATCAAGCTTATACTCATAAAATTCTAACTGGACGTCTTGACAGAATGCATTCTTTACGTCAAAAAGACGGACTGTCAGGTTTTACCAAGCGTGCTGAAAGCGAGCACGACAGTTTTGGTGCCGGCCACTCTTCCACCTCTATTAGTGCTGCACTTGGCATAGCCATTGCCAATAACATTCTACAAAACCACAATAAATCAATTGCTGTTATTGGCGATGGCGCTTTAACAGGCGGCATGTCGTTTGAGGCACTTAATCATGCTGGTGATTCTGATGCAGATCTACTGATTATTTTGAATGACAACGATATGAGTATCTCTAAAAATGTCGGCGCCATGAATAAATATTTAACCAAATTAATTTCTGGTAAGACTTATTCCACCATGAAAAGCAAATCTTTAGGATTTTTAGAAAAAATGCCAATGGTTCATGAATTTGCTAAGCGATCAGAAGAGCATTTAAAAGGCATGGTATTACCAAGTACTCTATTTGAAGAGCTGGGCCTTGATTATTTTGGCCCTATTGATGGACATGATTTACCAACTCTGGTTAAAACATTACAAAACCTAAAGGTTCAAAATAGGCCGCGTTTATTACATATTATCACCAAAAAAGGCAATGGCCTTGAAAGTGCTGAACAAGACCCTTGCAAATTTCATGGCGTTACACCTTCTGAAACAACAGCAAGCACCCTGCCAAGTTATAGTAGTGTATTTGGCCAGTGGCTGAACGACACTGCTAGCAATCATACAAACTTAATTGCCATTACACCTGCAATGTGTACAGGCTCAGGCATGAGTAAATTTGAACAAAAATTTCCAAATCAATATTTTGATGTTGGCATTGCTGAGCAGCATGCAATTACTTTTGCTGCTGGTTTGGCGACTCAAGGCTTAAAGCCTATTGTTGCTATTTACTCAACCTTCTTACAACGTGGGTATGATCAGCTTATTCATGATGTTGCCTTACAAGATTTAAACTTGGTATTTGCCATTGATCGTGCAGGCCTTGTTGGTAGTGATGGTGCTACTCATGCAGGGTGTTTTGATTTAAGTTATTTACGCTGCATCCCCAACCTCACCATCATGTCTCCCAGCAATGCCAAACAAATGTATCAAATGTTAAATACAGCATTTAATTCATCTGGTACAGTTTGTGTACGCTACCCTAGAGGTGCTTCTAATGTTAAAAACTATACAAGTATTGAACAAATAGAAATTGGCAAGGCCGAGGTTATTCGCCGAGGCTCTGATGTTGCCATTCTTGCCTTTGGAACCATGCTGGAAGCTGCACTTGATGCAGGCAATAAAATTAATGCGACAGTAGTTGATATGCGTTTTGTGAAGCCACTTGATGAAGCACTACTCATTGAACTGACCAATGATCATACTCAATTTATTTCTATTGAAGATAATGCTATCAACGGTGGTGCTGGTAGTGCAATTAGTGAATTTTTACACAATCAAAACCTTTCAATCTCGTTAAAAATTCTTGGACTGCCAGATCAGTTTACAGAGCAAGGCTCTCAGACTGAACTTTATCATCTTTACGGCCTGGATGCAGATGGTATTGTCAATGCAAGCTATTCATGAAGAAAATACTTAAACGTTACAGTCCTAATGCAGGTGATATTAAAAAGCATAAGCGCCTAGGCTGGTTAAGTGAACACTTGCATGATCCTAGTTTGTGGAACTTTAATCGAAAATCAATTTCTAAAGCGTTTGCAGTAGGTCTTTTCTGTGCCTTTATCCCAGTGCCATTTCAAATGCTATTAGCAGCGCCAGTGGCTGTTATTGTGAGTGCCAATCTACCCTTATCAATTGCATTAGTGTGGATTACCAATCCAATTACCATGGCACCTATCTATTATGGATGCTATAAGTTAGGCGCTTGGCTATTGGGTGTACAAATAGAATCTGACTTTGTAGTGTCACCAGAATATATCTGGCAAGTCTTTGATACCATTTGGCAGCCGTTTTTATTAGGTTGTTTGATTGTATCTACATTAAGCTCGATCATTGGATACTTTGGCATACAGTTAATTTACCGCTATCGCGTTTATCGGCGTCTTCGCTAACTATAAATTGTCTAAATTAAGCTTTAGCTGAGCTCTAATTTTCTCTTCTAGAGCGTCCACTAGGTTTTCATTAGTCACTTTTGTGTAAGTTTTTCCATCGACATACATCAAATTTGGTTCACCACCTGTTAAACCCACTGATACTGCTTTTGCTTCACCAGGGCCATTAACCACACAACCAATAACTGCCGCATCAATCGGCTCATTAATATCTTCTAGGCGCGCTTCTAGCTCGTTAACTACCTTTACGACATCGAATTTTTGACGTGAACATGAAGGACAAGCAATTAAATTAACGCCCTTCTGTCTTAACCCTAAGGATTTAAGAATATCAAAGCCAACACGCACTTCATCAACAGGATCAGAAGCTAGAGAAACACGAATGGTGTCACCGATACCCTCTGCTAATAACAAACCTAAGCCTATGGCAGATTTAACCGTGCCTGAACGTAATGAACCTGCCTCAGTAATACCTAAATGTAGTGGGTTATCAATTTGAGAAGCCAGCTGTTTATAAGCAAATACCGTCATAAAGATTTCACTAGCCTTAAGAGATATTTTATAGTTATCAAAATTAAGTCGATCTAAGATGTCGATATGTCGAAAAGCTGACTCTACCATCGCCTCAGGTGTTGGTTCAGTATACTTCTTTTGCAGATCCTTTTCGAGTGAGCCTGCATTAACACCAATCCTAATCGGAATACCATGATCTTTGGCTGAGGCCACCACTTCACGAACTCGATCTTCACGGCCAATATTGCCAGGATTTATGCGTAAACAATCAGCCCCATATTCTGCTACCTTGAGTGCAATTTTATAATCAAAATGAATGTCAGTAATGAGTGGAATATTAGCTTGCTTTTTAATTTCTTTAAAGGCTTCTGCCGCCTCCATCGTAGGTACAGAAACCCGCACCAAGTCAGCACCAGCATTCTCAATTGCTTTGATTTGTTGTACTGTTGCTTCAACATCTGTTGTTTGTGTATTTGTCATACTTTGAACTGAGATTGGTGCATCGCCCCCAATAGCTACATTGCCAACAAAAATTTGACGGGATTTTCTTCTAGTTATCGTATGTATTGGCTTCATTGCTGTTCAAATGTTTGAATAAGTTCATCTAGTCCTTTGTCACTTTTGACTCGAGAGTCAATCTTGGGCTGATAGGTTTGGTTAGATTTAATTATAATACTACTATTAGTAGTAACGGTTGGCTTTTCACCTTTACTAATCACAATTAAGGTTTTGCTATTAGCCTCTTGAGTGAACGTTGAAAGGTTTTGAACAATAGTATATAAGACTATTAATACAATAGTTAAGCCTAAAATCCAGATCATTAATTTAGGCTTCTTTTTAGTTTTTCGGGGATAGTAGTCAATTCCGTCTAGCATCAGTACGCTTAGTTTTATCTTTAACTTTACCAGCTAATTGACCGCATGCTGCGTCAACATCTTCTCCCCGTGTACGACGAGTCATTGTACGAATACCTTGCGAAAACAAAATATTTTGAAACTTCTCAATCGTCCTGACACTAGATACTTGATATTCTGATTGAGGGAAAGGGTTAAATGGAATTAAATTAACCTTAGCAGATACGCCTTTTAATAATTTAGCCAACTGTTCGGCGTGCTGCTGGGAATCATTCACACCTTTGAGCATAACATATTCAAACAAAATATGACGCTCTTGCGTGCCAGCATTCAGATAGACATCGCAAGCTCGCATTAACTCTTTAATAGGATATTTCTTATTAATGGGTACCAGCTCATCACGTAGATCATCGGTTGGCGCGTGTAGAGAAATTGCCAAACTGACTGGCACCCTCTCACTCATTCGCTCCAATGCAGGCACAACACCTGAACTAGAAATAGTCACTTTTCGGCGAGACAATCCAAAGGATAAATCATCTAACAATAAATCACAAGCACTATAAACTGCCTCCTCATTAAGCATCGGTTCACCCATACCCATAAATACGACATTAGAAATTCGCTTGCCACTTGACGTTAAATGCAAATTAGCAATTAAAACTTGAGCAATGATTTCCGCTGTTGATAGATTTCGATTAAAGCCTTGATAACCAGTTGAGCAAAATGTACAAGCTAAGGCGCAACCTACTTGAGAAGAGATACATAAAGTGCCGCGATCTTTTTCAGGAATATAGACCATTTCAACATTGTTTTCACTGCCCATGTCAATCACCCACTTCACTACCCCATCAAGCGCATGATTCTTACTTACTACTGTAGGAAAATCAATGCAAGCTATTTCAGTTAACTGCTCTCTAAGCTTTTTACTTAGATTAAGCATTTGATTAAAATCAAATACATGATCTTTATAAATCCATTTCATTATTTGCTTAGTACGATAAGGCTTTTCACCCAATTTAGCAAAAAAATCGTTCAGAGCTTGTTGGTTATAATTTAATAGATTTTGCTTCTCGTTCATAATAAAAATAGTCAAGAAAAAAGTATATTAATTTTACAAGATAAGCTTGCACTACTCAGAAAATATTTAGACGTAAAAAAAGCACCCGAAGGTGCCTTTTATCAATTAACAATGAATTAATTAACCGTTAACTGCATCTTTAAGGGCTTTACCCGCTTTAAATGCAGCTACTTTAGAAGCAGCAATTTGAATTGTGTCGCCTGTTTGTGGGTTGCGACCTGTACGTGCAGCGCGATCTCTAACCACAAATGAACCAAAACCTGTTAGCTGAACACCATCACCACCAGCCATGGCGCTCGTAATTGCGTCAGTCGTTGCATTAAGTGCACGACCTGCATCTGCCTTTGATAAATTTGCTGCTGATGCAATTGCATCAATTAATTCTGATTTGTTCATATTTCCCCTCGATATACTAAAAAAATTAAATTTTGATTGATGACAAACTAAATAGAGTTCAGTTTGTAACAATTAGCATTTATTATAAAATAAAAAAACCTGTTAAATCAAGCGTTTGCAAAAAAAAAACAAGCTAGCATTTCGACCTATTTATTCATTTCTTTTAACGTTCTTTGCTTATCTCTCTGCCAATCTCTAGACTTAACATCTTGACGCTTATCATGCGCTTTTTTACCTTTAGCAACGCCAATCTCAAGCTTAACACGACCGCGCTTCCAATACATTTTTAACGGCACGACAGTTGCGCCTTTTTGTTCAATTTTTTCTCGAAGTCGGTTAATTTCCAAACGATTAAGTAATAATTTTCTAGTGCGTGTAGGATCAGGGTTTACATGAGTGGAGGCACTTTGCAAAGCTGAGATATGCGCACCAAATAAAAACATTTCTCTATTTTTTATAATGACATAACTTTCTTTAATTTGGACTTTGTTTTCACGCAGGCTTTTTACCTCCCAACCCTCTAAAGAAAGTCCAGCTTCAAGTGTTTGTTCGATAAAATAGTCATGACGTGCTTTTTTATTCAGTACGATCGTATTCGAACTTGTTTTAGATTTTTTGGATTTTTTTGCCATGCATCAACTCTCTAAAAGTGCTCTTGTGCCTTATTCAGCTGAGCAAATGTACCAATTGGTTAATCAAGTTGACGATTATCCAAAATTTCTCAACTGGTGCTCAGGTGCCTCTATTTTAAAGCAAACTAGCGGGCAAATCATAGCCTCGGTTGAGATTAATAAAGCTGGATTAAATCAAAGTTTTACTACTATTAATACACTTACATTAAATCAACGAATTGATATGAGTCTTAAAGAAGGGCTGTTTAAACAACTCAATGGCGCTTGGATATTTACCAAACTTAATGATAATGCGTGTAAAGTTGAGCTTAATCTAAGCTTTAGCTTTTCTTCTAAAATAGTTGATATGGCAATCTCGCCCATATTTACCAATATTGCCAATTCTCAGCTAGAAGCTTTTATTGCTAGAGCCAAGGTAGTTTATTGATGCTGTATGCTTTTAACAAGCCTTTTGGCGTCTTGTGTCAATTCAGTGGCGAAGGCGATACACTGGCTAATTATATTACTACTAAAAATATCTATCCAGCAGGAAGGCTTGATAAAGATTCTGAAGGTCTATTGTTGTTAACGGATGATGGAAAACTTCAGCACAAAATCTCACATCCTAAATTTGACAAAGAAAAAACCTATGTTGTTCAAGTTGACGGTCAAATAACTAACGATGCCATTCATCAGCTTTGTCATGGCGTTAAGCTCAAAGACGGTCTAACTAAGCCTGCTAAAGCAGCTATTATCGACGAACCAGACTGGATCTGGCCTAGAACCCCTGCAGTTAGATATCGAAAAGACATTCCCACTTCTTGGATTCAACTAATAATCACTGAAGGTAAAAATCGCCAAGTAAGACGTATGACGGCTCATGTTGGATTTCCAACCTTACGCCTAATTAGAACTCAAATTGGTGATTGGTCTTTAAATAATCTTGATTCAGGAAACTATGAATCCCTTTGAATTAAGCTATAACGCACTAATGTGTACCAGTATTGTTGAAAAAATTGACTTGGTTGATCAGCTTCAGGAATTAAAAAATAAAAAATCCCTTAATTTTCAATCAACCTATAGTATTAATCCCGTTGAACATCCCGGACGACCCATTAAACCAACACTAGCCAGATTTAATTCTATGCCAAAAAGAGGTAAATCTGATCTTGGATTTATTGAAACCATTCATGCAATTTGCCATATTGAATTTAACGCAATAAATCTAGCACTAGATGCAGCTTACCGCTTTAGAAATATGCCAGCCCAGTTTTATCAAGACTGGATTCAAGTGGCTTTTGAAGAGTCACAACATTTTCAATTACTAAACAATTATCTAATAGAGCTTGGGTATCAATATGGAGATTTTCATGGGCATAATGGCTTGTGGAAAATGACGCATGAAACCAATTATGATGTATTGGCAAGAATGGCATTAGTGCCTAGAGTATTAGAAGCCAGGGGGCTGGACGCCACTCCTAAAATTCAAAAACGATTTAAAAAATCTAAGTTTACAGCCATGGTTGATTTATTAGATATCATCTTTAATGATGAAATTGGTCATGTGAAGATTGGCAACTTTTGGTTTCATTATTTATGTCAAGAGCGAAAATTAGATCCGATGATTACTTTTGATCAAATGATCCAGCGACATATTGGCGAAGATTTACGCGGCCCGTTTAATCTTGAAGCAAGAAAATTAGCAAATTTCAATTTGTCGGAAATCAACTATCTAAAAGCACTCTAACTTGTACTATATCTACCTTAGAAAATCAATTAAAAGCTAGTCAAGCGCAGACAACCACTGATTAATTGTCAACACTAAATCGTTAGCTGTATCTCCTTCTTTATAATAATGATCGGCATTGGCAATAACCTTTTGATCACTTTGATTATTATTGGCAAGACTCATTAGCCATTTTCGCTCTTCTGCTGAACGTTTTACGCCTGAAAAATCTTTCTCACCATAAACATCTAGTACGGGTTTGAGCATAATATCAAGTGGCATACGTTTAATAACCTTTTGCTTGTAATCTGTAGCACCCATACCGATACCAACATAGGCTTTAATTTTATCATCGCCATATTTATCAAAATAACTCATAGCCATATGCGCACCACAACCGTGCGCAATTAGAATGACATTGTCAATACCTCGTTGCTCGTAAAATTCAATAGCCGCATCAATACGCTCATGCGCATACGGGAAAATTGGGACATAATCATAATAAGTTGCTTGTTTGTCGAGCACTGGCATTTGTACAGATAAGCTATGCCAGCCTTTGTCCGCCAACCCAATACGGAGTGGCTTAATAGTACTCTCCCAATTAGCGTGATATCCACGTGAATGTAGGACAATCACGCCGCCTTTAGGATTTTCCACATCAGCTTCCATATAAATACTAAACACCTCTTTATCATTAGACAAAGGTAAGTATTCAACATCCCCATCCATGACCGCTTCTTCAATTTCACCAATCATACGAACTTCACGTGCGTAATCAGGCTTAACTTCCGTAAATTGATTGTAGAGTTTTTGCAATGAAGTCGTATCAAATCCTTCTAATTTAGGCAATTCAGGAAATTTTGGCAATTGAGAAAAATCAGGAAAACTTGAAAGTTTATCTATGGATGGCAAAAAGGCTGAGACATTCATTGAAAAACTCAGTACTGATATAATAATAATTTTATTCCACATATTTTTTATTGAGTTGCTCCAACGCTACTTTAGCATCTGGATGGTTATTTTGAGTTGCACGATTAAACCAATAATAAGCTTGTTTGATATCACCCTTTTCCAGCATTAACGAGGCTAGATTGTACTGAGCATATTCGTCTTCCTGCTTGGCAGCTATTAGCCACCATTCTTCTGCTAATTTAATATTTTTCTCTACGCCTTTGCCATCATAATAGAGCATGGCTAATTCACTTTGAGCATACGATAAGCCTTGTTTAGCTGATTTTTCAAACCACTCAAAGGCTTTTCGCTCATTTTTTTCTGCGCCTAAACCGTGTAGATAGCTTAAGCCAATATTATTTTGCGCAGCACTATGTCCGCCGTCAGCGGCACGCATCATCCAATTAAACGCATCGTCATTACGACCTGCTTGTGAATAATCGTAGCCAATTTGATACCAACGATCAAATCTTGTTTCAGCTAGCGCGAAAGAAGTTGTTAAAACATAAAAAAGGGACGCCATAAGCATCCCTTTTTTTAAAACAATGGTTAACAAGTTACTTAACTGTTAGACCCAAAAGTTTCCAATCGTTCATACCACCACGGTAGTATTTGATTTTACTTTGTGGGTAACCCATCGTTAATAGTGCACGTATAGCCGCAGGCGACTGTCCACACCATGAACCATTACAGTACAAGTATAACGTCTTAGCATTGTCGTAGTTTAATACGCCATCCATATCTACAACGCCAAACTTATCCGTTAGGATTTCTACAACAGCCATAGGATCTTTAGCTAACGCCTTAGAGTTAAGCTTAGTAAATGGTACATTTACTGCATGTGGAATCATGCCTTTTTTAGCCCAACCCTTTGTACGTGCATCAATCACTAACTGTGTTGTGTCACCACCTGCAATATCACGCGCAGCGTGAATTACATCTAGCTCAGTTACTGTTTCAACCGCTGCAGGCGCGAACGGTGCAGTTGGTTGAATACAGAACGGCGGACAAGGACGTGAAGTCTTTGCAAATGCCGGATCTACCATATTGCCATTGTCAGCATTACGAGAGATACCTGCAATTTCCAAAGTACCCTTAACGATACCAACTGGTTTTCCAGCTTTTTTTACAGTCTTAGCTGCAGAAGAGCCGTTATTCCAGTTATGGTCAGCGCCTAAAAAGTCTGCTGATTGAGCTGAAAAAGCCAATGTTGAAATTACAGCTGCTGCTAATAATTTAATTTTCATATTAATCTCCTAGATTAAAAAGCACTCGTGTAGAGTGCTTTTATGAATCAATTACTTAGTAGTTAAACCTAAAGACTTCCAAGAATTCATACCACCACGGTAGTATTTAATCTTGTTCTCAGGGTAACCCATAGTTAATAATGCTCTAATTGAAGCTGGAGACTGACCACACCATGAACCATTACAGAACAAGTATAAAGTCTTGGCATTGTCGTAGTTTAATACGCCGTCCATATCCTTTACGCCAAATGTATCAGTCATAATTTCTACAACTGCCATAGGGTCTTTGGCTAACGCCTTAGAATTAAGCTTTGTAAATGGAACGTTTACTGCGTGTGGGATTGTACCTTTCTTAACCCAACCTGGTGTACGTGCATCAACAACCAATACTGAAGTGTCGCCACCAGCAGAATCACGTGCTGCATGAATTACGTCTAGTTCAGTTACTGTTTCAACTGCTGCAGGCGCGAACGGTGCAGTAGGCTGAATACAGAACGGCGGACAAGGACGTGAAGTCTTTGCAAACGCTGGATCGATTGTTGCTTTATTATCTTGGTTACGTGAAATACCCGCAACTTCCATAACGCCTTTAACGATACCAACTGCTTTGCCTGTTACTTTTTCTGCAAAAACTGGTGTTACTGATAATGCTGCCGCAACAGCTGTACTTACTACTAATGTTTGAAGTTTCATACTTCTCTCCTCTTTCTTATATAAAAAATTACTCATTATGAGTTTGTTATTAACAACTTCTCCAACCGAGCAAGAAATTGTAAATTCTGTAATTAATCGCAGCTAGGCTCTTCTTCTAAGTTGTGATTAGCGAAAAAATCCATGACACATTCTTCTTTTGCATCTTCTTCTGCGCCATCACAAAAATTTTGTGCGCCATCACGAATAACTTGCTTTTGAGCCTCTGTTGCATCTGCAGCTAGTGGAGCTACTGTCTCACCATCCATGTGTGCAAATACTGTTGTTGTCATTAAAAATGCAAATAATACGGCTAATTTTTTCACTTTATCTCCTTTGTAATAGGTTTAAAGTGCTATTTATACCATGATGAGCCAAATTATCAAGTTATTTTCAATGTATCTGTATACCCTAATACTCTAATATCAATAATGATTACTGTTTCTAATGTTTGTCCATGGCCAAATTAGCTAACTCATCTGCCATTTCATTCCCTTCATCACCACTATGACCTTTAACCCAATGCCAATGCACATTGTGCCGTATGTTTAATACATCCAGTCGCTGCCATAAATCTACATTTTTAACCGGTTTTTTGGCAGCTGTTTTCCAACCTTTAGCTTTCCACCCCTTGATCCAATCATTGATACCATTCATCACATATTTTGAATCAGTAAATAAATCAATATCAATACTGCTAGATTTAATAGCCTCTAAGGCCTTAATGGCAGCCATTAACTCCATGCGATTGTTGGTAGTCTCTTTTTCACTACCGTGAAGTTTTTTATCATGATCACCATAACGTAACCAAACACCCCAACCACCTATGCCAGGATTACCTCTACAACCGCCATCTGTATAGATAATAATTTTTTCCATATTATTTATTAGTATCTACGTTAATTTGCAGCCAATATTCTAGTAATGCCAAATGCCACAGTCTTGAACCGTTCAGTGCTGTCATATATTGCTCTGGTTTGTTAATCACTTTTTGTACAAACGCTTGATCAAACACACCGCGATTAATACACTGACTAGAAGTTAGGATGTCAGCCATAAACTCTAAAAATTCACCTTGTACATATTTAAGTGCCGGCATTGGAAAATAACCTTTTTTACGATCAATCACGCTGGCTGGTAATAACGGTCTTGAAATTTTCTTGAGTGGGTGCTTTCCCTCTTCAGCCATTTTTAAACTCGGTGGCATGCTTAGTGCATGCTCCACCAGTTGATAATCCATAAAAGGGACGCGCGCTTCTAAACCCCAGGCCATGGTCATGTTATCAACACGCTTGACTGGATCATCTACAATCAAGCGGGTAATGTCTGTGCGAAATACTTTATCCATAAATTCATCTGCATTGGCTTTGGCAAATTCTTTATTAAGCCATGTTTGCGTATGATTGCCCGAATGATATTGCTTATTAACCGTTTGCAAATATTCTTCATAGGGTCTATCAACATAGTGCTTAGAGAAGCGCTCGACTTCGGAGCCTGATTCAGCTTGCATACGTGAATACCAAAAGTATCCTGCAAAAGCCTCATCTGCACCCTGACCTGATAACACCACTTTTATGTGTTTTGAAACCTGCTCAGAGAGTAAATAAAAGGCTACAGCATCCTGGCCGACCATTGGCTCATTCATGTTGGCAACCGCTTCTCCTAATCTTGGCAATACTTGCGAATTGCTCACCACATATTTTTCATGATGGGTATTGAACTTTTTAACAATCTGATCTGAATATTCAAACTCCGAACCAGCCTCATCACCTATATCTTCAAAGCCAATGGAAAAAGTACGAATATCTTCATGGCCTGCCTCATGTAACAAGGCTACCAATAATGAAGAGTCTAACCCACCAGATAGCAACACGCCAATCGGTACGTCAGCTGCATCCATTCTTTTTAATACGGCTTGAGTTAAAAGATCATGCGTTTTTTCAATATACTCTTTATTGGATAATTCAATTTCGGGACGTTGCGCTTTGGGCTGCCAATAAGTTCTTTCTTTAATCTCACCATTCGGTTTAATAATTAACGTTGTTGCCGGCTTGATTTTTTTTACACCCTCAAGAATGGTGTTTGGCGCTGGTACTACGGCGTGCAATGAAAGTTGCTGCTGTAAAGCCACTGAGTTGATATCTGTATTAGCACCAATAGCCACTAAAGACTGAGTGTTTGATGCAAAACTAAAAGCTTTGTCGGTTAAATTAAAGTAAAGTGGTTTAATGCCCATTCGATCTCTAGCGACAAATAAATGTTGTTGTTTTTTATCCCAAATACAGAACGCAAACATACCATCTAGGTGGTTCACACAATCCTCACCCCAATGATGATAAGCCTTGATAATAGTCTCTGTATCCGAATGCGAGAAAAACTCATAGCCTTTTTTGCTTAGCTCGGTACGCAACGCTTTATAGTTATAAATTGTGCCATTAAATACTAACACCAAATCTAACGCTTGATCCACCATTGGCTGTGCACCAAAGTTTGACAAATCGATAATGCTTAAGCGCTGATGACCAAAGCCTATGGTTTCATCAATCCACTCGCCAGAACTATCTGGACCGCGACGCGCAATTTTTTGCATCATGATATTCAGATCTTGAGAGTTTACTGCCTGTTGATCAAATCTTAGTTGTCCACAAATACCGCACATATTTTTAAAAGCCCTTAGGGTGTAGAAAATGTAAAATAGCTTATTTTATCAAGTATTTCAATCGAGTTATGCCACAAACACTTTATGACAAACTAATGAGCGCACACGTGGTGCGCGAAGAAGCAACTACAGCGTTAATATACATCGATAGACAGCTGATTCATGAGGTGACTTCACCGCAAGCATTTGAAGGTTTAGAGATAGCCAATAGAAAGCCATGGCGTTTAAATGCCAGTATTGCTGTACCAGATCACAACGTACCCACGACTGATCGCTCAAGTGGTGTAAGTGGTATTGAAGATCCTATTTCAAAATTACAAATCGAAACATTAGATAAAAATTGTGAAACATTTGGTATTAATGAAATTCAAATGAATGACATTCGTCAAGGGATTGTTCATGTCGTTGGTCCTGAACAAGGAGCCACTCTGCCAGGCATGAGTATTGTTTGTGGCGACTCACACACCTCTACTCATGGCGCATTAGGAGCGCTTGCGTTTGGCATTGGTACCAGTGAGGTTGAGCATGTGTTAGCCACTGGTTGCTTATGGCAAGCAAAATCGAAAAATCTAAAAATCGAAGTAAATGGAACACTTGATCAATATGTTAGTGCCAAAGATGTCGCACTTTACATTATTGGCCAAATCGGCACTGCCGGTGGTACTGGCTTTGCCATTGAATTTGCAGGGAGTACCATTCAAGATTTAAGCATTGAAGGTCGTATGACTTTATGTAATATGGCGATTGAAGCTGGCGCACGTGTAGGTATGGTAGCAGTTGATGACAAAACCCTAGAATACGTTAAAGGTCGCCCAATGGCACCAACAGGTGAGCAGTGGGATAAAGCAGTAGAATACTGGAATACACTACATTCTGATAAAGATGCGCATTTTGATCAAGTGATCAGTCTTAACGCTAAAGATATCAAGCCTCAAGTCACTTGGGGCACTTCTCCTGAAATGGTAATTGCTGTTGATGGCACTACTCCTGATCCAGATCAAGAAGTAGATTCGGTTAAGGCTGAAAGCATTAGAAACGCTTTAGATTATATTCATTTGGAAGCCAACACACCAATCAACACGGTTGCAATTGACAAGGTATTTATTGGCTCATGTACCAACTCTCGTATTGAAGATTTGCGTGCTGCTGCTAGTGTTTTAAAGGGTAAGAAAATTGCCCAGAATATCAAGCTAGCTTTGGCAGTACCAGGATCGGGGCTGATTAAAGCGCAAGCAGAACAAGAAGGGCTTGATAAGATCTTTACTAGTGCTGGGTTTGAGTGGCGTGAAGCAGGTTGCTCAATGTGTTTAGCCATGAATGCAGACAAATTAGAGTCTGGAGAGCGTTGTGCCAGTACTTCTAATAGAAATTTTGAAGGTCGCCAAGGCCAAGGGTCATTTACACATTTAGTTAGCCCTGCTATTGCAGCTGCTAGTGCTATTGCCGGTCACTTTTCGGAGGTGAAATAAATATTATGGAAAAATTTACAACCTTAACATCAATCGCTGCACCTCTTGATCGTGCCAATGTAGATACAGATGCCATTATTCCTAAGCAATTTTTAAAGTCAATTAAACGCTCTGGTTTTGGGCCAAACTTATTTGATGAGTGGCGTTACGAAGATCATGGCGAAGTAGGTATGGATAATTCTAAACGCCCACTCAACAAAGAGTTTGTTCTCAACAAGGATGAATACCAAGGTGCGCAAATATTACTAGCGCGTGAAAATTTTGGCTGCGGATCATCTCGTGAACATGCGCCTTGGGCGCTAGAAGATTATGGCTTTAAAGCAATCATTGCACCAAGTTTTGCGGATATTTTTTATAATAATTGCTTTAAAAACGGCATTCTTCCCATTGTTCAAGATAACAAGATCATGGATGAGCTTTTTACAGTTAAGGGCGATATCACTATCGACCTTAACACTCAAAGTATACGCGCCAATGATAAAGAGTACCATTTCGAAGTCGATGAAGAGCGTAAACGTCGCTTAATGAATGGCTTAGACGATATTGGTCTAACACTGCAATATGCTGATGATATTAAAGCTTTTGAAGTACAGTATTTCAAAAACTATTCTTGGCTTTAGCCACAAATCATGATTGGTCGCCTAACCGGGAAAATTCTGGAAAAAAATCCACCTGAAGTCTTACTTGAGGTGAGTGGTATTGGTTATGAAGTACTATGCCCAATGTCAAGTTTTTATGAAATGGGTGACACTGAGGATATTTCATTGCATACGCATTTTCATGTCAAAGAAGATGCACACACTCTATATGGCTTCATTTCTAAAGATGAGAAAACTTTATTTCGAGAACTGATCCGTGTGAATGGTGTTGGTCCAAAAGTAGCGCTTGCCATCCTTTCACATCTCAATGTCGCCTCACTCATGAATGCGGTTGCTAATGAAGATGACGCGTTACTGGCCAAAACCCCGGGTATTGGTAAAAAAACAGCGCAAAAACTCATTGTTGAACTTAAAGATCGTCTTGCGAAATTAGAATTACTTGGTTCAAACCATCAAACTATTACCTCGAGTGTCAATATCAATCCGAATACTCAGAAAGCCTCTCAAGCATTGCAAGCACTTGGATTTAAATTGAAAGAATCTGAAAAAATGCTAAGTGCCATTCAAGATGACTCCCTTTCCACCGAAGAATTGATTCGTCAAGCGCTACAAAACAAATAGACTCATTAACAAAAATCTTGAAAATAATCCAAATAGGCTAATTTAGATGGATTAAAACACTTAAAAAAAGACTAATTTCGGCCTTTTTTGACATAAAAAATAGATAAAACGCACTATTTTTCTAAAATATTGGAAATTTTACCCACGAGAGTTTTTTCTGAATTTTCCCATCCAATTGATAAATTCATAGTTAATCAAGTATAGGCAGGGTAGCAAAATAAGCGTCATTAATGTGCCAAACAATAAGCCATAACCCAATGCTAATGCCATTGGTTGCAAGATGTAGTCGGTTCCGCCAATACCATAAGCCAATGGAATAATGCCTGCTAGTGTCGTCAAACTGGTTAATACTACCGCTCTAAGCCTATCTTTAGCACCCTTGACAATCCATTGGTGCAATGACATTTTATTGACGACTTTATTCTTAAGATAATTTAAATGTGAGACGAGCACCAAAGAGTCATTAACAATCACCCCTACGAGTGCCAAAACACCTAATATCGCAAAGAAACTCAACGTTTCTCCATGAAAAAAGAATGCCCAGATAACACCAATAACTGAAAAAGGAATGGCGCTCAGGATTAGCAATGGCTGTGTATATGAATTAAACAACAATACTAGCAATAAGAAAATACCAAATATAGCCATAATAAAGGCTTGCTTAAAACTAGCCATGGATTTCTTAGTTTCCTTAGCGCCACCTTCAGAAATAGCGCGTACCGATATAAAATTCTTCTCCAGATCTAATTGTGCCAAAGCCTCTTCCATAACAACAGCTGTAGAGGTTACTTCATCTTCAATGCTAGCACTCACCACAACTGATCGAAGGCCATTGTAATGATTAAAATCTGGCTCTCCAACAATCTCTCTAATACTAGAAAAATTACTCAGTGGAATAACGCGACCTTGTTGATTGACTACCTTCAAAGATTGTATAAATGCTTCTGATTGCTGTAAATCGCCAAGATAAATTCGGAAATTAACATCATTCTGCCCTTCTCTGATGTTGGTCACATTAATACCGGTAAAGGCGGCTCGAAGATAACGATTAACAGTGGTAAAGTCAATATTAAGACGAGCCATTTTTTCGAAATCAAGCTTAACTTCGATCCGATCTTTGCCCGGATCGTCATCTCGATTGACGTTAGTTACCCCAGATAAATTTAATAAAATCTCTTCTAATTGATCTGCAGCACGCTTATTTTCATTGCTATCTTGACCAATTAAGTTAATTTCAATATCTTCACCTTGGGGAGGGCCTGGTCTTCTTACAGAAAACTTTAATTTTTCTATTTGGTCAATTTCAGCGGCCCCTGCTTTTAATGATTTCAGAATTGTTTTAGAATCTTGAACTCGTTGTGAAGCAGGCGTTAACTCAATGGTAAATTTGGCCTTATGAGAAAAGTATTTACCCACATCGGTCGTAACTGAAACTAGCTCATCACCAACAACACGAGTAATTAACAACTCTACTTGTTTTGCTTTAGCCTCAGTATTAACTAATGAAGATCCAATTGGCATCGTCATACGTGCACTGATAGTATCTACACCCACTGATGGAAATAAAGAAAATTTCATTTGTGTCGTAGCAAAATACAATGAGAATGCTAGCACCATACTAAAAATTATTACCACCCAATAACGCAGTTTTAAAATTTTAGTTAAAAATAGCTCAAATTTATCTTCAAAATATTCAAACCAATTGTGTTGCTTTTGTTTCTCTGTTGCACTGGCTAAATGCGCAGGGAGCGCCAAAGATACTTCTAAAAAAGATAAAACCAAAGCAAAGATAACCACTATTGGAATGACATAAATAAACTTACCCATCGTGCCACCCATCAAAAACATAGATGAAAATGCTAATATCGTGGTCAAAATAGTTGTTACCACTGGCATGATAACACGCTTAAATCCTTGAACAGCAGACTCAAACCGATTTACGCCTACTTGCTTATAATGATGAATACTCTCTGCAACAATGATTGAATCATCTACTACAATGCCGAGCACTAAAATCATCGCCGCTAATGATACTAGGTTGATTGTTTCACCTGTGATACCAAGTAGCGCTACGGTTCCAAGAAGGCTGACAGGTAGGCTGATTGCCACCCAGAAGGCCGTTTTGAAAGATAAAAATATACCTAGTACTACTAACACCATTAGCAGACCAATGAGTCCATTATTGATCACAATTTCCAAACGATTTCTAACGTATTTAGATAAGTCTGAAGAATAAAAGATATCAATCTGATTGTTGTGTTTGATGATCATATCGTTCATATGATTCTTAACCAAGTCAACTGTGGTTATAACATCAGCTTGTGCTTGTTTTTTTACAAGCAAAATAAAACCCTTCTTGCCATTCACTCGAACAATGGATTTTTCTTCAACATTGCCACTTTTAATATTGGCAATATCTTTTAGTCGAACCACCAAGCCTTCAAATGTAGATTTAACAATAACGTCACCAACATCGTCAGCCGCATCAAATTTTGATAAAACAACAATGGTTTTTTCGTGTTGGCGTTGGTGATTACTGCCCACCGTATAACGCTGATTTCGTTGAGTAATCGCATTCATCACTTGCGGCAATGACAATTCAAATTGATAGAGTTTTTCAGGATCGATATGAATTTGAATTTCTTTATCCAAATAACCTTGCTTGTTAACCTCAGAGACGCCATCAATCAGTTCAATTGATTTAGCCAGATCATCTACGACATTTCTAAGTCGTGCATAATCTAACTGCTCACTACCAATACTGATTTTTAACACACTTTTTCGTGAAGTTTTACGATCAGTGACTCTTGGCAAATCAACCACTTCTTCAGGCAAGGATTTGATGCGATTAACCGCATTGCGAATCTCTTGCTTGAGCTCTGAAATGTCACTAACATCTTGCGAAAGTGTCACAACAATGGAAGAGGTTCCGGCTCGTGAAGTTGAAGTGAACTTATCAATACCGGAAATATTGCTTAACTCATCTTCAATAACATTCGTGATATTTTGCTCAACATCTTCAGGAGAAGCGCCTGGGTACGATGTAACAATAGACATCACTTCAAAATCCACTGCAGGAAATTGATCGCGCTGTATATGGTTAAGACTCAATAAGCCAAGCGCAATAACACTGATGGTAAATGCCAGTGCTAGTTTCTTTTGACGAACTAAAAACTCAAGAATACTGTTCATAAGTCAACAGTATACCAAGGCTAAAGTTTATCTGGCCTTAGTGTGTTTAGAAATTTACTTACCGCGTGAACGCTTACGCTCAACTTCCTTAAGCAGTCGCTTACGAATACGAGTGAAGTTTGGTGTAATTTCTACCAATTCATCGTCATCAATAAATTCTAGAGCTTGTTCAAGATCTAATTTAATTGCAGGTGTTAACGATACTGCTTCATCTGTACCAGAGGCACGTACGTTAGTTAATTGCTTACCTTTCATCACATTGATCACAAGATCTTTGTCACGCGCATGAATACCAACAACCATACCTTCGTAGACTTCCGTATTGTGCTCAACAAAGAATTTACCACTCTTTTGTAGGTTAAAGATAGCATAAGCAACAGCCTTACCTTGATTCATTGAGATTAATGAACCATTTGAACGCTGACCAATATCACCTGGCTTTTGTGGTTTGTATGAATCAAAGGTTGAGTTCATTAAGCCAGTACCAGTTGTTGCTGTTAAAAACTCTGTTCTAAAACCAATTAAACCACGAGCAGGAATGTTAAAGTCTAATTTAACACGGCCATTACCATCCGGCTCCATGTTAGTTAATTCACCCTTACGCTCACCCAATTTTTCCATCACTGTACCCTGGTGCTGAGTTTCAACATCAACACTTAGATCTTCAAATGGTTCGCAAACAACGCCATCAATCTCTTTTAAGATAACTTGTGGACGACCCACAGCCAACTCAAAGCCTTCACGACGCATGGTTTCAATTAGTACCGATAAGTGTAATTCACCACGGCCCGATACAATAAATTCTGATGGATCTTTAGTGTCTGCAACACGAAGGGCTACGTTGTAAATAAGCTCTTTATCTAGACGATCACGAATGTTTCTTGAAGTAATATACTTACCATCCTGACCTGCAAAAGGCGAGTCGTTAACTCTAAAGGCCATTGATACTGTTGGTTCATCGACACTTAATGGTGGCAGTGCTTCAATAGTTTCAGGGTCACACAATGTGTCAGAAATTGAGAGGCCTTCAATACCCGTAACACAAACAATATTACCTGCTTCAGAAGCATTAGTATCTACCTTATCAAGACCTAGAAAGCCTTGAAGGTTGGCAATTTTAGCTTTTCTTTCAACGCCATCTGCACCAACAACTACCACCTGTTGGTTCTTTTTGATCGTACCACGAGTAACTCGGCCAATACCAATTGCACCCACAAATGATGAATAATCTAGTGCAGTGATTTGCATTTGCAATGGTGATACAACATCTACTTCTGGTGCTTTCACATGTTCAACAATAGTTTCGAACATTGGCAACATGTCACCTTCACGCACATCGTCTTCCAAAGAGGCATATCCGTTAATACTAGAAGAGTAAATAACTGGAAAATCTAGTTGTTCATCAGTTGCGCCTAATTGATCAAATAACTCAAACACTTGATCAATTACCCAATCAGGGCGGGCTGCATCTTTATCAATCTTGTTAACTACAACAATTGGACTAAGGCCTTGTTCAAAAGCTTTTTTAGTTACAAAACGCGTTTGCGGCATAGGGCCTTCTTGCGCATCAACTAATAATAATACCGAATCCACCATAGATAGCACACGCTCAACTTCACCACCAAAATCGGCGTGTCCCGGGGTGTCTACAATGTTAATGTGATAATCTTTCCACTTAATAGCAGTATTCTTAGAAGAAATGGTAATGCCACGCTCTTTTTCAAGGTCGTTTGAATCCATCATACGGTCAGATGACTCGAAGCGATCGTCGAACGTTTCTGATTGCTCCAATAATTTGTCAACTAAGGTTGTTTTACCGTGGTCAACGTGAGCAATAATGGCGATGTTTCTAAGTTTAGTATTCATGCGTATGAGAATGATTCGAAAAAGACACTATTATCCCCTAAGTCTCTTATAATATTATGATTTATTAATGTGAATCAATCACTTAAGACTTATGGCTAAAAAAGGCTCCTCAGGTCGCTGGATGAGCGAACATCTAAGTGATGAATATGTCAAGCGTGCGCAGAAAGAAGGCTATCGCTCTCGTGCCGTTTACAAACTGACAGAAATTATCGACAAAGATAAATTTATTAAACCTGGTGATCGTGTACTAGATTTAGGTGCAGCACCTGGGGGCTGGAGTCAAGTAGCGATTAAAATTGTGGGTGGTAGTGGCCAGGTAATTGCAAGTGACATCTTGGATATTGAGCCCATAGATGATGTGGATTTTTTATGTGGTGACTTTACCGAAGAGTCTGTTTATGAGGAACTACTTGGATTAACAGGTGGTAAAAAAATCGATGTGGTGTTGAGTGATATGGCGCCAAATATGAGCGGCCAGCTATCAGTTGACCTGCCAAAGTCTATGTATTTATGTGAATTAGCCCTTGATATGGCGATTAAAACTTTAACTCCTAATGGCACTTTCTTTATCAAAGTGTTTCAAGGTGCAGGATTTGATGAATATGTTAAATCGTGTCGATCAGCATTTTCCAAAGTCATCATTCGTAAACCAAAAGCCTCTCGTGCCAGATCTAAAGAAGTATATTTACTAGCAACTACGCTAAAATAACAGCATGAAAAATTTTGACGACATTCGCACATTACTAAAAGATGATTTAAAAAAAACTGACGTCATTCTTCAAAATCGCCTTAGCTCCAATGTTGCTCTGATTAATCAAATGAGTAGTTATATTATCGGTGCTGGTGGCAAGCGCTTACGTCCACTGCTACTACTATTATGTGCTCGCGCCACTAACTACCAAGGCGAACATCACCGACTTATGGCTGTGGTAATTGAGCTAATCCATACGGCAACGCTATTACACGATGATATTGTTGATGAATCATCAACACGCCGTGGCAAAGACACAGCTAACGAAGTTTGGGGCAATGCAGCTAGCGTACTAGTAGGTGATTTTCTCTATTCACGCGCATTTGAAATGATGGTAGAGCCTGGCTCAATGAAGATTATGCAAATCCTCTCCAAAGCAACCAATGAAATCGCTCAAGGTGAGGTGTTACAATTACTAAATTGTCAAAATTCAGAGTTAACACAAGACGAGTATTTTCAAGTTATTGAACGAAAAACTGCAGTACTATTTCAAGCAGCCACTCAAATTGGTGGCATTCTATCTAATGTCAATGAAAAACAAGAGTTGGCGCTTAAAAATTACGGCTTACACTTAGGTAACGCTTTTCAAATTATTGATGACGTGCTAGATTACGAATCTGACTTTGAAACCATGGGTAAAGAAGTGGGTGATGATCTTAGTGAAGGAAAAACCACATTACCAATGATCTACGCTCTGGCCAACACTTCGGGTGCTGACAGGCAATTATTAGAAGATGCGATTAACAACGCCGACAACAGTAAAATTACTGAGGTTATTACAATATTGCAATCTGTTGATGCATTTGGGTATACGCGTCAGCAGGCTAAAAATTCTGCAGACCTAGCCAAAGCCGCTTTGGATGATATTCAAACATCACCATACAAAGAAGCGCTCATCTTGCTGTGTGATCTTTCTCTTCAGCGCAAATCATAGTGTTATCAGACGAACTAAAGGCTGTAATTAAAGATTCTTTTGTTGCGTTAAAATCTGACATGACAGATTTTAGAGTTCGCCCTTCGCAAAATAAAATGATTGCAGAAGTCTCCAAAACACTCTCTGGTGATTATCAAGATTCCAATAGAATTCTGTGTGTCGAAGCACCAACAGGTACTGGAAAAACCTTTGCGTATTTGCTTGGCAGTATTCCAATTGCCAAAGCCAACAAAAAGAAACTGATTGTCTCTAGTGCCAATGTAGCCCTACAAGAACAATTATTATTGAAAGACCTTCCCAAAGCGCAAAAATATTGCCAGGTTGATTTTGAATATGCGCTGGTTAAGGGTCGATCTCGTTATGTTTGTATTCGAAACCTGATTAATCTATGTGAGGATAGCGCATCTGAAGGTGCGCTTTTTGACTCCAGTCTATTGTTTGACGAACCCCCTGGTAAATATCAATTAGAGGCGATGTCTGAACTACTAGAAGATTATTCAGCAAAAAAATGGAATGGTGAAATTGATGACCTAATGCGCACACCTGATCATGATATTTGGCAAAAGATTAATTGCAATCGTTTCACTTGCACTGCTAAGAGTTGTGAATTCTACCAAGATTGTGCATTTTTCAAAGCGCGTAAACAAATCACTCAGGCTGATGTTATTGTTGCCAATCATGACTTAGTATTGGCTGACTTGGCAACTGGAAACACGGTTTTGCCAGACGTTGAAGAGTCTATTTTTATTTTTGATGAGGCGCATCATTTAAGCTCAAAAGCCTTATCGCACTTTTCATTGAGCACTGGCACTGAATTTATAAAGACCAGTATTCGTCAAGTCAAAAGTGTTAGTGATCAAATGTGCGCTATTACCGAGCAAGTTGCGCCAGAGATTAATATCAAACAGATAGACGACTATTTAACTGACCTAGGCGTCCTTTTTAAAACGCTAGAATTTGACGAGGATGTGCATTTGTTTAACCAAGGGCAAGTTGATGATTCAGTCAAAACCATTGGTCAGAATTTGTTTATCTCGGTAGGCAATATCCAAAATAAATTTAGCACTCTTAGAGAATCTTGGTCTGATTTTTTGAAAATTAAACTCTTAGATAAAGCTATTAGCGATCCTATTAACAATGCAAGTGGTGAATGTGAACAACACCTAAATGGCATTGTTGAACTCCTTTCTTCTTTTTTACAAAATGATGATAGCTCACACTCACCTCACTCCAGATGGATTGAAAAAAATACACTCGCCAATAAAAAAACTAACTACAGTTTATGTAGTGCTCAAACCGATATTTCTAACAATTTAAATACACTCATTTGGTCAAAAGCATCAGGCGCAATTCTTACCTCAGCAACGCTAA
Organism: Candidatus Thioglobus sp.; assembly: GCF_029243085.1. GTDB lineage: Bacteria > Pseudomonadota > Gammaproteobacteria > PS1 > Pseudothioglobaceae > Thioglobus_A. The sequence goes on from NZ_JAQWSS010000037.1 coordinate 35,330, forward strand.
CATCATTAGGCAGCTTTAATCGACTTAATAGCCAGCTTGGTTTAATAAAAGCCAATAATCAATACTTACGCCTACCGTCACCTTTTAAATTTGAAAAAGTTGATTTTATTGTCGCAAAATTTAAATCTAACCCAACCCAAGTGTACGACCATACACAAGAAGTAGCCAGTCAACTGGTAAAACGTATTAACAACAATGAAGGCTCTTTAATTTTGTTTGCCTCTAACAAACAAATGCAAATGGTGGCCGATATGGTTGAATCAAAACTTGATTGTGATTTATTCATACAAGGTGAATATCCAAAGAAAACCATTTTAGAAAAACACATGACTTTGCGTAAACAAGGCAAGGGTAGTGTTATATTTGGTTTAGATAGTTTTGCCGAAGGTGTTGACCTTAAAGGTGATAACTTAACTCACGTTATTATTATTAAATTGCGCTTTAGTGTTCCCACCTCACCCATTGATAAAACATTGGCAGATTACCTTCAATCAAAAAATCGAAATCCATTTATGGAAATCTCTTTGCCAGATGCCTCTTTACGACTTATCCAGGCTTGCGGACGACTCATTCGTACGGAAGTTGACACTGGCAAGATTACTATTTTTGACAATCGACTAACCACTAAATTCTATGGCAAACAACTATTAGCCGCCCTACCTAATTACAACATTATTATTGAATCTTAAAAACGCCAGAAAGCTTTATGTAATAGCGCCATCAGAGTTAAGATTTCTAAACGACCCAGTAACATTGAAAAACTTAAAATCCACTTGGCGCTTTCGCTAATTGAGGCGTAATTTTCAGCCACTTCACCCAGGCCCGGACCAAGATTGTTCATGCTTGCTGCTGTAGCTGAAAAACTTGTGACCTGATCCATACCGGTAAACATTAAAGCGACCATGATTAAAATAAACGCAATCACGTAAAGAGAGAAAAACCCCCAAACTGAAACCAGAGTACTTTCAGCAACACTACGCTGATTCAATTTGATATTTATTTGCGCATTAGGATGGATAAACTTCTTAATCTCTTTCATTGCCAATTTAAACATTAACAATACTCTTACGACTTTAATACCACCACCTGTTGAGCCAGCGCAAGCGCCAATAAAACTAGCAAAAATCAGCATGACTGGCAATATTAATGGCCAAAGTGAAAAATTAGTCGAAGCAAACCCGGTTGTGGTTGCGATAGAAATACTTTGAAAAATACCATAACGTAACGCCTCCTCAGGGGTTTGATAGTAGCCACTATTCAACAAATATATTGAAATGATGGCAATCAGTACGCTTAACATTAACAGGTACGTTTGAAATTCGGCATCTTTAAAAAAAGCTAGAATGTTTTTCTTACGCCAAACAAAGAAGTGTAGTGAGAAATTAATACCTGCCAAAAACATAAAGACTACAGCAACAGACTCAATTGCAATAGAATCAAAATATCCTATTGACAAATCATGAGTGGAAAAGCCACCAATTGCAACTGTCGAATAACTATGCCCAATTGCATCAAACATATCCATTCCAGCATAATAATAAGCCAAAGCACAAACAACAGTAAAGCTTAGGTAAATCTTCCATAAGGCTTTAGCAGTTTGAGTTAACTTTGGGGTTAGTCGATCTTTTGAAATGCCACTAGATTCTGCATGATACAGCTCCATACCACCCACACCCAACATTGGCAAAATAGCCACCGCTAATACAATGATACCCATACCACCAAGCCATTGTAATTGTTGACGGTAGTACAAAATTGCCATTGGCAGGTCATCTAAACCTGACAAAATAGTTGCACCTGTTGTTGTCAATCCTGACATAGACTCAAAAAATGCATCTGAGAAAGTCATTCTTAATGATTCAGAAAGCAAGAATGGTATTGTTGCAAATAACGACAGTACAAACCAAAAACTGACGACAACCAATATTCCCTCGCGAATTCTAAAGTCCTTGGTTGACTTTCTAAAAGGCAAATAAAGCAGTAGACCACTTAAAAACGTCAGTAAGAAGGCTGTCAAAAAAGAGTGAGTTTCGTTTTGCTGATAGATAATATCAACTATAACAGGGGGTAATTGGGTCAAACTAAACACCATTAATAATAAACCAATGGTTTTAAAAACAATACTAAATTGCATAATACATCCTAAATAAGGCTGACTTTAATCAAAATAACCTTCAAATAATTCTTCTACTTCATGAATTTTATTCACATCGGTTAATATCAGTAAGACATGATCCCCTTCTTCGATCATTAATTCTCTGGAACCCATAATCACTTCATCATTGCGCACGATAGAGCCAACGACAACCCCGTCTGGTAAGTTAAGCTGCTCAATCGTCCTTCCAACAACGTCTGAATGCTCCTTATCGCCATGAACAATTACTTCAATCGCCTCAGATTTACCTTGGCGCAAAGAATGCACCATCATCGTATCACCTTTACGAATATGTGCCAAAATACCACTGGTGGTAATTTGATCAGGCGAGATTACCATATCCACATCTTCACTCTGCTCAGCTAAGTCTTCATAAACATTACGTTTTACTAAGGCGATCGTTTTATGAGCACCAAGGCGTTTTGCCAAAATTGAGACAATAACATTAATTTCATCCGAATTGGTTAACGCTAAAAACAAATCGGTGTTTTCAATGCCTTCTTCTAACAACAGCTCCTCATCTGATGCATTACCCCGTAGCACCAACGCATCTTCCAACTGATCTGCCAATTCCTTAACGCGACTTTTACTCATTTCAATAATGCGTACACGATGATTTTTCTCTAAATGTTTAGCCAGATTAAGGCCAATTCGTCCACCACCGGCAATAATAATATTTTTATAAGCCTTATCAAGTCGCCTAAATTCTTTTAAAACCTTAGAAACACTGGATTTTTTAGTTACAAAATAAACACGATCGCCGTCTTTAATAACTGTATCACCATAAGCTGAAATGGCTTGGCCATTTCGATACAAACTAACAATGCGCATATGAATATTAGGCAAATGTTTGTGTAATTCTTTAATAGGGTGACCAACAATAGGGGTTCCGGCATAGGCTCGAGTTTCAACCAACTGCACCAAACCATTTTCAAATTCAAATACTTGTTCAGCTCCTGGAACTTCAACCACACGCTTAATATAATTCGTTACCAATCCTTCAGGTGTAATGATGAAATCAATTGGAATAGCGTCATCTGAAAATAACTCTTTACGGTGTAAGTATTCGGCTGTACGTACACGGGCAATTTTTTTATCTACTTGGTAAAGTGTATGCGCCATCTGACAAGCAAGCATATTACCTTCATCTGACTTAGTAACGGCAATCACCATATCCATATTTCTAATATCCGCCTCTTCTAAAATATTTGGATAAGAAGCATGACCACAAATCGTTTTAATATCTAAGTGTCGCTGAAGATCCAGTAAATTGGTATCGTCTTTATCAATAATAGTAATATCATTAATATTATCTTCACTTAAATATTTAGCCAAAGTAGAGCCAACTTGGCCAGCGCCTAAAATTAAAATTTTCATAATTAAATCTTGTTCTTATCAATGCCTAAATCTTTGAGTTTTCGATATAGTGTTGTTCGTTCCAAACCTGCTTTGGCAGCAACTGCTGCAATGTTATGATTGTTTTCTTGCAAGTGATGATTGAAATATTCTTTTTCAAAAATATTCCTAGCCACTTTAAGCGGTGCATCAAACTCAATACCGGTGACTGCTTGCTGATTATTCCTTGTCATATTTTCAGATAAAAATTTACGTACCAATGGCAAAATATCATGCAGTGGTTTCTTTAAAAAATCTACCGCACCAAGCTTGATTGCCTTAACCACATCTTTATGCTCTGCATGACCAGACATCATCACAATAGGCGTTGAAAATCCTGCTTCAATCCATTCTTCTAATAACGACATACCGTCTTGACCTGGCATCCATACATCCATCATAACTAAATCAAAGGATTGTTTTGCAATTAGGCTTTTAGCTTCTTGTGCATTAGCGGCTAAACTAACTTGATAATTAACATCTTCTAAAGTATCCATCATGGTTTCAGAATTAATACTTTCATCATCGATAATGAGAATTCTGCCAATTATGTTTGTATTGTTCATTACATATACCTCTTGTTTTTATCTATTCTTGATAATCAAATTCAATGGTGATTTTGGCACCATGTGGCTTCACATTAGATGCAAATATACGCGCATCATGTTGTTCAATAATATTTTGCACAATGGCCATGCCTAGGCCACTACCTTTGACCTTAGTGGTCACATAAGGCTCAAAAACCCGATCTAATACTTCTTCATTAAAGCCTTCGCCATCATCCATAATGCTTAATCGAACTATTTGCTTATTTGGCAGATATTGGGTCATAATATTAACGTTGACCGCCTTAGATGATGATTCAGCTGAATTCTTAACCAAGTTAATCAATACTCTTGAAAGACTGGTTGAATCAAGCAATAGCTGCGGCACATCCTTATCTAAATTAAAAGTCACACTTAAACCTTCTTGCGCATCATATAAAGAGATTGACTGATCAATAACGGTGTTTAAATCACTTGGTTTTCGTTCAATTTGCGGTGTATTAGCATAATCTGCAAAAGCGCTGACCATAAGATCCATAGACTGTACTTGATCAATAATCGTATTGGTGGTTTTATCAACAACCTCCAAATCTCGATCTTGTAAAGAATCCATAAAACGATTACGTAAGCGTTGTGCTGAGAGCAAAATTGGCGTTAGCGGATTTTTAATCTCATGCGCCATACGTACAGCCACCTCACCCCAAGCAGCTTTTTTCTGGGCGCGATTTAGCTTGGAAATATCCTTAATAATAATGACATATCCTAAAATCTTATGGTTACTTTCAAGCGCTGCACCTTGGCAAGACAACAAAAGATGTCTGTCAGTCAAACTTAATTCAAGCGATTCATTCCACTCACTGTGTTGAATTTTGAATTGTTCAGTGGTTAATGCAAATAGAGGGGCCAACTCTGGATACTGCTTGCCCATTTCAGCACAACTCTTACCCACAAAGGCTTGCTCATTCTCAATATTAAACATGTTGCCAATGACTGGATTAATAAGACGAATCTTTCTATTCTCATCTAAAGCAATCACACCGTATGAATATTTCAAAATAGTCTCTAAATATAAATTATGGGTATTCAGACTTTCTTTAGAACTTTGAATTTGTGATGACATAATATTAAACTGATCAATCAGTAAACGTACATCGTCACTATCTTCGCTTTGTTTTATACGCACATCGTAATTACCTTGGGCTATCTCTCGAGTGGCAACCGACAGGTTATTGAGCGGTCGCATAAGTTTTTCAATCATACGAAAAACCAACATGAGCGCACTTAATGTTGCTAATAATACGGTTGATGAAAAGTCAATCATGAAACGCTTTTGAGTGACAGAAGTATTTAAGTCAAATTCAATCTTTTTAGTTCTTTTGGTAAAAGCTTCAACTTGAGATAAAAATCCCAATAGTCCAGGATCCGCTGCATAGACTGCATCCACTACAAAAAAAGTTTTGTCTGCAGATCGAGAAATATAACGTGTTGACATCTTAACCTGAATAACGTTTGTGGCACTATCTTCATTAATGGTGCGTGGCTGAGCACCAGGCAACGGTTGATCTTCAACTGCCATACAATTCGAAATATCAGCAGTCTTGGCAATCACCTCTTCTTTCTCATCCAACAAAGTAATCTGACAAGCCCAACCTTTATCAATTAGGCCTTCTAAAAAAATACGCATACTTGTTTTATAATTGCCAGCATCTTTCTTAAAGTCACCAAATGAAGTGATTAGCGTCAATAAACGCTTGGTTTGCTGAGTGTAACGCTCATTTCTAACAGCTTGAACACCTTGGTACAATCCATCCACTTGATGGATAAAGTTATTACTAAACGTATCAAAGGTTTTTTCAGAATCTGCAACGTTATTTTGAATGGTTTGAAAAGAAAACAAATAAAATGACAATACTGGCACAATCACCAACATAGGTACAATCTTAATAAACGACCAGGTGAATTTAGAACCAACTACATCGTGCCCAATATCGCGCTTAAGTCGAGTAACATCAGTATAGATGTAATAAATTGAAACCAAGCTTAAGATGACGTTATAGCCAACCAAATAACCCCACCATTGTTCAATTAATTGAGGATTCAAGCCTAAATAAAAAGTGCCTGAAATAGACAATAGAAACACCGAAGCCCAAAACCAAGTAGGTGGCGTGCTCATAAAACTTGCAGTTTGGCGATAAGTCATTTATTCTTATTCGATATAAGTCAATTAACCGGAATTATCTCATAAATAAAGTGGCAATATTATTACTTGTTGCTAAAATACAACAATGATTCAAACCGACCAACAATTAAGTGATTTTTTAACTGTCATTAAATCACAAACTCATTTAGCCATTGACACCGAATTTAAGCGTGTTGATACTTTCTACCCTATTTTATGCTTAGTGCAAATTGCTACTGAGTGTGGCGCAGAGTGCATTGACATACTGGCCATTGAAAATTTAGAACCTTTGTTTAATAAACTATACGATGATAGTAGCATTTGGATTGTGCACTCAGCACGCCAAGATATTGAAGCCTTGTATTATTTATCTAATCGATTGCCCAATCAATTATTCGATACTCAAATTGCCGCGCATTTTCTTAATCACCCTGCACAAATATCATATCAAAAACTCACTGAAATTCTACAAAGTGTTATTTTAGATAAAGCTTATACACGGCTTGATTGGACCATACGCCCACTGCCTGCTGAGGCAATTGAATATGCGTTAGATGATGTGCGTTATTTACTCAAAAATTACGCACAGCTCAACGAGCAATTAATAGCTGAAAAAAAACTGGCTTGGCTTATGGCTGAAGGCATAGATTTATCTGATATTAACTTATATCTACCAAATCTTGATCAGGCTTGGAAAAAAATAAAAGGCCTGTCTAAGCTTTCTACAAGTAAACACCAAAAGGCAGCACAGTTAGGAGCTTGGCGCGAATCACAAGCCGTGGCTAGCAACAAGCCTAGAAAATGGATTATGAAGGATGAGCAGTTAATTAATTACGCCTCAAATAAAGAGAAACTCTCAAGCCAGGCTAAGAACACGTTTAATGAATTTTTGTCGCAACATCCGCAGTTAACTGAAGTTCGTATTGAGGTTAGCAGTCACCAACCCCCTAGCAAGAGTGAAAAACAGCAAAAAAATGAACTGCAAAAACTCATCCAAAAAATTGCAGTTCAGTATAATCTTGACGAAACATTGGTTGCTAATGGCAAAACATTGTTAAAGTTTATTCGTGGCGATCAATCAGTTAAATTTTTAACTGGTTGGCGTTATCACATACTAAAAGAGGAGTTGAAAAATGTTAAATAGTCTTAAACCCGTTACTGCAGGAAATCTACCCGATGAAGTTAATGTCATTATTGAAATTCCGGCCAATTCATCGCCGGTTAAGTATGAGATTGACAAGGAAACCGGTGCTATGTTTGTAGACCGTTTTATTTCAACACCTATGTTCTATCCATGCAATTATGGCTTTGTACCAGAAACATTGGCAGACGATGGTGATCCAGCTGATGTATTAGTCATTACGCCGTATCCATTGATTCATGATTCAGTTATTACCGCTCGCCCAATTGGCGTATTGCGTATGACTGATGAAGCAGGTAAGGATGTTAAAATTCTTGCCGTTCCAACAGACAAACTATGCAAATCTTATCACGATATCAAAGGTATTGATGATGTTGGTGCAACACTTAAAGATCAAATTGAGCATTTTTTCCGTTACTATAAAGATCTAGATGAAGGCAAATGGGTTGAAATTGATGGCTGGGGTGATGCTGAAGAAGCTAAAAGAGAATTACAAGAATCTTTTGACGCTTATACTAAATAAACGTTGAGCAATACCACCAATCAATTCCAAATTATTGGTGGTACACATCGAGGTAGGAAATTTCACTTTCCTGATGCGCCTAGTCTTAGACCCACGCCTAATAAAGTAAGAGAAACTTTGTTTAATTGGATTCAATTCGAATCTAATAATAAGATTTTTTTAGACTTATTTGCCGGTAGTGGCGCCCTAAGTTTTGAAGCGCTTTCTCGAGGCGCTCAGCAAGTAGTTAGTATTGAAAAAGATTATCAAGCATTTCAAAGTCTAGAGAAAAATCGAAAAATATTAAAATCAGACAAAATTCATATTATCAATACTAGCGCTCTAGATTTTTTAGATAGAAAGCCTACTCAAAACTTTGACTTTATCTTACTCGACCCGCCTTTTCATAAAAACTTCCTTGAAAAAGTCTTGATACAACTCTCAAAATCAGGTTTTTTCAAGATAGGATGTCAAGTTTATCTAGAATCTGAATTTGAAATAACCGAACACTTTTTATCTGAAAAAATTTCCCAAAAATTTAGAATTAACAAACAAAAACGCTCAGGACAAGTGCATTATTGCCTAATTGAGGTATTATAGACTTATTCATTATTGGCACTATTTATGACAAAAAGAATTGCAATTTATCCTGGCTCATTTGATCCAATCACGAATGGTCATATTGACTTAATTAAACGTGCCAGCAAATTGTTTGACGAGGTTATTGTCGGTATTACTCAAAACAGTAAAAAATCTGCTTTTCTAAGTATTGATCAGCGCATTGATATTACTAAAGAAACTTTAAGCGGAATTAATAATATTAAAGTGATGAGTTTTAACACTTTGTTAGTTGACTTTGCCAACGCTCAAAACGCCCAAGTTATTTTGCGTGGGTTACGCGCTGTTAGTGACTTTGAATACGAATTTCAACTCTCGGGCATGAATAAACACCTTAATCCTACGATTGAGACTCTGTTTATGACGCCAGCAGAGCAATACGCCAACATTTCCTCCTCGTTAGTTCGAGAGATTTTATCTCTAAATGGCGATATCAGCCATTTTGTACCAAAATCAGTAGAAATTCTACTTAAGCAACACTTATAAGATCACTTTATTATTTTTTTCATTATTACTCCTTGAAATAGAAATACTCACCCCTATATAGGGTGTATATCAAATACAAGGAGTAAAAATGTCAAAAATTATCGGTATTGACTTAGG
>NZ_JAQWSS010000072.1 GCF_029243085.1 Candidatus Thioglobus sp.
TTGTTTTTACGTGCTATATTAGAAATTTCTACTATATATACAATAAAAACTGCGATTAATTCTACCCTATTTTTTCAACAAGGAGAATAATCTCGTCTGAATTTTCTTTAATATCTAACACTTTGTGACCGTGTACCTTGCACCAGGCAGGGATGTCATGCAGAACGCCTGGATCAGTCGCTAGCATTTCTATTGTATCGCCAACTTCTACTTTTTCAATCATCTCTCCAAGTCTAATAACTGGCATAGGACAAAGTAATCTTTTTACATCAATGTTAGTTTTCATTATTTTTAGTATTCCTTTCAGGTGCGCTTAACCAATCTTGTGGTTTTAAATATTTCTCATATAATAATGCTTCAGGTGTATTTGGTTCAGGTGTGTACTGATACTCCCAACGCACCAATGGTGGCAATGACATTAAAATTGACTCTGTGCGCCCGCCTGTTTGTAAACCAAATAAGGTGCCACGATCATAAACCAAATTAAACTCTACATAGCGACCACGACGGTACAACTGAAACTGTCTTTCATGATCGCCAAATGGGGTATCTTTGCGTTTTTCAATAATCGGTCGATAAGCTTTGATATAACTATTTCCAACGCTTTGCATGAAGGCAAAACACTCTTTAAAACTGCCTTTATTGAGATCATCAAAAAATAAACCACCAATACCGCGCTGCTCATCACGGTGCTTCATATAAAAATAATCATCACACCATTTTTTATACTTTGGATACACCTCTGCACCAAAAGGATCGCAGGCTTCTTTAGCGGTTTGGTGCCATAAAATAGCATCTTCATCAAAGCCGTAGTATGGTGTTAAATCAAATCCACCGCCAAACCACCAAATAGGGTCTTCACCCGCTTTCTCAGCTATAAAAAAGCGTACGTTAGCATGTGAGGTTGGTGCATAAGGATTATTAGGATGAATCACTAACGACACTCCTAACGCACTAAAACTCCGCCCTGCTAATTCTGGCCTTAGGGCTGTAGCTGAAGCCGGCATATTATCACCATGAACAATAGAAAAATTAACACCTGCTTGTTCAAATACATCTCCGCCAGTTAATACGCGGGTTAGACCGTTGCCACTGCCATTTGGCTTACTCCATTCATCTTTGATAAACTTAGCTTTACCATCAACCTCTTCTAGTTGCATACATATATCAGCTTGTAAGCTTAACAAATAGCTCTTAACTTGATCGATCATCTGATTCTTTCTCCGGTCTGTAGATTGATAATTATTGATGGCGTATTATCACCTTTTGTTGGTGGCACAATCATATCTAACTGATTATGAAAGTAAACCCGTAATTTTAGTGAGCTATCAATCACTTGTAAACCTGAAATATTAGCACTTGTTGAAACTAATGCGCTTTGCGTTTGAGCACACAAACTACTAATTAATGGATTATTTGTTACTCTAACAGCAACCGTATCAAAGCCACCTAATAATAATTTAGAAGTTTTTACATTAGCTTGTAACAAATACGTTGTGGGCTGTTCAGAATTGCAGGTTATTTTATTTAGTAAAGTCGGATCAGCGACATATTGCATTAAGTAGTTCACATCGCTGGCTAACAAAATCATACCTTTTAAACTAGATCGTTTTTTGATGTCAATCAATCGTTGCATAGACGATTCAAATCTTGGCAAACAAGTGAGACCTTGAATCGTATCAGTAGGTATGCTAATGACACCGCCGCTATTAAGCACTTTAGCGGCAAATCTAGTTTTAAAATTCATGGTTTTTTAGCTCGTGGATGGCACTTATCATAAACTTTTGACAACTCCAAGAAATCAAGATGCGTATAAACTTGGGTAGATTTTATACTGGCATGACCTAAAAACTCTTGGGTAGAACGTAAATCATGGCTAGATTGTAGAAAATGCGTTGCTGCTGCATGACGCAACATATGTGGATGAACATTAATTTTAATACCCGCCTCCAGTGCGCGTTTTTTAATCATGTTTTGTACTGCTCTTACCCCTATCCTCTGTGAATTTTTATTGACAAATAAAGGCGTAGACGTGTGAGTTAAAAGATGCGTATTAATTGCTTGTTGAGCAGAAGATCCGAGTGGTGTATGACGAGTTTTTCCACCTTTACCAATAATGGTTACAAATCCTTGAGACAAATCTACATCCTTAACATCTAACCCTACCAATTCAGATACACGCAAACCACAAGAATAAATCACTTCAATGATCGTTATATCTCGCTGTTCAAATCGAGTGGTTTTTTGTGGCTTTAACAATTGCAACAATTGATCATAATTTAGCGTGCCTGGCAAAGTTTGAGTAATTTTTGGCGTTGGCAACTTGATAGCACAATTGTGATCAAGCTCACCCTGATTAACTAAATAAGTTAGCAACCCTCGAATAGAAGACATATGACGACGAATACTGCGCGACGACATATTCTTGTGACGCAATTGCATGATAAACAAACGCAGCGTGTCAGACTGAAGCTCAGACCAATGGGAAACTTGTTGAGTTTGTAAAAAATCAATTAACCGCATTAAATCACGCTCATACGCCCGCTGCGTATTTAGCGCATAATTTCGCTCCACTTTTAAATACAAAATAAAATCAATTATTTGTCTTTTCACTTGATTTTTTTCAGCATGGCCATATGAATACATTTTACGCATAATAAAGGCAACTGGTAAATGACTACTAAACAGACACATTCGTTCCAAACAGAAGTTTCTCAACTACTACATTTAATGATTCACTCTTTGTATTCAAACAAAGAAATCTTCTTGCGCGAGTTGGTATCAAACGCCTCTGACGCAGTTGACAAACTTAAGTTTGAATCTCTAGCAAATGACGCAATGGTTGAAGGCAAAGAAGAGCTTCAAGTGCATATTGATGTTGATAAGGACGCTGGTACTATTACTATTACTGATAACGGTATCGGCATGACTGAAGAGGAAGTAATGGCCAATATTGGTACCATTGCTAACTCAGGAACTAAAAAATTCTTACAAAGCCTGGATGAAAAACAAGCCGAAGATTCAAATCTTATTGGTCAGTTTGGTGTGGGCTTCTATGCTGCTTTTATCGTTGCAGACGAGGTAGTGCTTACTACTAGAAAAGCTGGCGACGATCAGTCTAATGGTACTATCTGGACATCTAAAGGTGAAGGTGAATACTCATTAGAAACAACAACAGTTTCAGACTTTGGTACTAAGATAACACTACACATTAAAGATGACGAAAAAGAATTCTTAGATGACTATCGCTTACGTAATATCATTTCTAAGTACTCTGACCATATCACTGTACCGATTATGATGATCAAGCCTGCAGAAGAAGAGTCTGATGCCATTGAATACGAAATGGTTAACAAAGCTAATGCATTCTGGACACAAGATAAGCGTGAACTTAAACAAGAGGATTACGACGAATTCTATAAGTCACTAACCTTTGATTTTGAAGCGCCACTCACGCAACTACACAACCGTGTTGAAGGTAACTTAGATTACACTTCTCTACTATATATCCCATCTAAAGCACCATTTGACATGTGGGAACCTAAGCGTAAAGGTGGCATTAAGCTATATGCTAAGCGCGTGTTTATCATGGAAGATAATGAAGAGCTAATGCCAATGTACTTGCGCTTTATTAAAGGTGTGATTGATACGGCTGATTTATCATTAAACGTATCTCGTGAGATCTTACAAGGTAACAAAGTTGTTGATACCATTCGTAAAGCTTCAGTTAGCAGAATTCTAAAAGAACTTGAAAAAATGGCTAAAAACAAGCCAGAAAAATACGCCACATTCTGGAAAGAATTTGGCATGGTAATGAAAGAAGGTGTGGTTGAAGATCCGAGCAACAAAGACAAAATTGCTTCTTTATTGCGTTTTGCTACGACTAAATCTGACAGTGAAGCACAAACCGTTTCTTTAGCTGAATACATTGAACGTATGGGTGACGAACAAAAGGACATCTATTACATTACTGCAGAAACTTTTGCCGCAGCTAAAGGCTCGCCACACTTAGAAATTTTCAAGCAAAAAGACATTGAAGTATTACTACTATCTGATCGTGTTGACGAGTGGATGGTTAATAACTTTACTGAATTTGAAGGCAAGAATCTTAAATCAATCGCCAAAGGCGACTTGCAAGATTTAGACTCTGAAGAAGAAAAAGAAGAAAAGGAAAAAACTGCTGAAGGTTACAAAGATACACTAGAAAAAATGCAAACCATCCTAGCAGCACAAGTTAAAGAAGTGAAAATTTCTAATCGTCTTAGCGAATCCCCTTCTTGTTTGGTTGCTGATGAAAATGAGATGGGCGGCAACATGGAAAGAATTATGGCATCCCTTGGTCAAGACGTACCTGAAACCAAGCCAATTCTTGAAATCAACCCAACTCACCCATTGGTTGAAAAACTTAAAGCTAACGTTGATGAAGATCTAGTGAATGTACTATTCGATCAGGCGGTGCTTAGTGAAGGCGGTCAGTTGAAAGATCCAGCTGAGTTTGTTAAGCGCATGAATAAACTAATTAACTAACACTTAATAGAGTAATCATTAAAAACCCGCTATATGCGGGTTTTTTATTGTCATTTTGAATATTTGCTAAATTTAAGAAATTTACTTAAAAAATGAACGGTTTAGAGCTAAAAAATGGCATTAAACTCATCTTTTTAGCGATTTTTAGGCTTAAAAATCGTCTATTTGAAAAATTTCCTATTTTTTAAACGGTTGGATATTTCTCAGAATTCCTCTAAAAATGGCCACCTCTTCTTTTTCAGGCTCCGCCCTACCAAAGAAGCGACGCATGCGACGCATTAGTAGCTCTTTAGGTCGTTTTTCTTCAAAGTAGTCAATGTGCTCTAGCACTTGTGCTAGATGGGCGTAAAAGCCTTCTACTTCGTCGTAGCTGGCTATTTCATTGGTGCTTTTTTCAAATTCTGTCGTGGTATTTGAAATGTAGTTTTGATAGGCAAACACCTGAATGGCAGAAGCCACATTCAATGAGAAATAATTCGGATTGCCGGGGATGGTCATCAAAATTTGACACAAGTCTAACTCCTCATTACTTAAGCCAGAATTTTCGGTGCCAAATACCACAGCAGCCTCTTGCCCTGCAACCGTCGTGCTTTTTTGTATTTCAGCGCAAGCGTCAACCACATCCATTTGCTTCCATTTAACATTACGCTGGCGTGCGCTCGCACCAATCACTAACTGAGTGCCTGCTAATGCCTCTTCTAGTGTGTCACAAACTATGGCAGCAGATAAGATGTCATCTGCTCCACTTGCTCTTGCGGTTGCGACAGCTGATGGATGAGTTTTTGGATTGACTAGATACAACTTGGAAAGATTCATATTTTTCATGGCTCTGGCAGCCGCACCAATATTACCAGGCTCGGTGGTATTAACCATAACCACGCGTACATTATCAAAGGTATAATTTGTCTCTTTTTGCATTTGTCTATTTAATTATGAATCCTACGCTTAATATTGCCGTTAAAGCCGCTAGAAAAGCGGGTGACATCATTCTAAGATATCATAATCAGATTGATCTATTAACGATTGAAAACAAAGCAGCTAACGACTTCGTCTCTGAAGTTGATAAAGCTGCTGAAGATGCTATTATAGACGAGTTGAAATATGCCTTTCCTGATCATTCAATTTTAGGCGAAGAAAATGGCGAAATTGTCGGTAAAGATAAACGCTTTGTTTGGATTCTTGATCCGTTAGATGGTACAACCAATTATCTTCATGGCTTTCCACAATATGCGGTTTCAATTGCCTTGTATGAAAATGATGAGCCAACTCATGCGGTAGTATACGATCCTTTTAAAGAAGAGTTGTTTACAGCTGCTAAAGGTGAAGGCGCTTACTTAAACGAACAAAGAATTCGAGTAACCAATTCTAACGGCTTTGAAGACACCTTAATTGGCACTGGCTTTCCGTTTAAAGCACCGCAACACCTAGATGCTTACCTTGATATGTTTAAGGCGATTCATCCGCAGGTTGCTGGCATTCGTCGTGCTGGCTCTGCAGCACTTGATTTAGCGTATTTAGCCGCAGGCCGCATGGACGGTTTCTGGGAAATTGAGCTAAACATTTGGGATATTGCTGCAGGCGTGCTACTGGTTAAAGAAGCAGGTGGCTATGTCGGTGATTTTTCAGGACGTGGCAAATACCTAGAAACTGGTAACGTGGTTGCTGGCAACGAGAAAGTCTTTAAAGAAATTTTAAAAACTATCCACCCGCATCTTACCGAAGACTTACAGCGCTAACCTAGCTAGACGCTAATCCAATTCAAGCGTTAACTGCTCGCCATTTAAGACTTTAGCCTCTTCACTCATTAAATAAACAACCGCTGGCGACATACTCTCTGGCGTCGGGTTGTTTTCAATATTTTCAGCTGGATAAGCAATTTGACGCATCTTAGTGCGCATGCGTCTTGGATCAAGAGAGTTAACCCTGATATTGGTTTTTTCCAACTCTTCTGCCAAGGTTTTACTCAAACCTTCAATGGCAAATTTACTCACGCCATAAGCACCCCAATAAGCCCTTGCACTACGCCCTACTGATGAAGACAAGAACAACATACGCGCGTCAGCAGATTTACTCAGTGCTGGAATTAAAAACTGCGTGAGCATAAACGGGGCGTTGACATTAATTTGCATGGTGGAATACCAAAGCTTCAGATCATACTGCTCAATGGGCATCATCGTGCCAATAATACCGGCATTATGAATAAGACCGTCAAGCTGGCCAAAATTATCCAAAATATCTTTCTGTAGCTGTTGATAATGCTCAGGCGTTGCCCCTTCAAGATCCAACGGGTAGAGAATTGGCTCTGCAAATCCAGCGTCAACTACTTCATCATAAGTGGTTTCCAGTGAGCCTAGATCACGACCCAGCATAATGACTGTGGCACCTGCTTTGGCCAAATCAAGTGTCATTGCCCTGCCAAATCCACGATTTGCACCTGTTACTAAGATAACCTTATCTTTTAATTCATCTTGAGTAATGACATAGTTTGTTGAGATTTCCATCAGCTTATTTCCTTTTTGCTTTGTACGCCCAGTGCTTTGAGCTTTTCTGCACGTGTGATTAAATTACCCTTACCATCTACCAGTTTGCCACGCGCCTCTTTGTAGCTTTTTTGCGCTTTATCTAGGTGATTTTCAATGTCATCCATGGATTTTATAAAGCCAAATAGCTTGTCATACATGGCACCTGCTTGGCGAGCAATTTCTTCCGAGTTTTGATTTTGACGCTCTGTTTGCCAAATATGGTGCACGGTTTTAAGACTCATCATTAAGGTGGATGGTGATACTAAAACAATATTCTTCTTAAGAGCTGTGGTAAATAAGTCTGGCTTTTGATCAAGCGCAACCAATAAGGCTGATTCAATAGGAATAAAGACAAAAATAAAATCTAACGTTAATACACCTTCTAAGTTTTCATACTCTTTAATACTAATGCCATTAATGTGTGCTTCAACTGAGCTTACGTGCGCCTTTAGAGCTACTGCATTGGTTTGGTCAGCAATATAATCTTTATAGGCCTTTAGTGAGACTTTAGAATCAATAATAATGTCTTTTTCTTCCGGTAAATGCAATACCACATCTGGCTTAAAAGACACACCTTGTTCGTTTTTAAGTTGTTTTTGTGTATCAAATTCATGCCCTTCACGCAACCCAGAACTAGACAAAATAGAGCTTAAAATCATCTCGCCCCAATCACCCTGCTGCTTGTTGTCGTAAGTTAAGGCGTTAGTTAAATTTTGTGTGGTTTCTTGCGCCTCAATACTGGTTTTTTTCAGGTTATCAATTTGCGCAGCAAGTGTTGCTCGCTCTTTAACTTGCTCTGTGGTAATTACCTCAATCTTGTCTCTAAATTCTTTAAGTTGTGCTTGTAATGGGGTTAAAAGTTCTGAATTCTTAACGCTCAAATCATTTCGATCTTTTTCTAAGATATCACTAGCAACCGACTTAAAGTCTTTACTCATTTGCTCTCTAGCGATATTGATCATATCAATTTGCCCTTCATAAGATCTAATCTTTTCATCAAGGCTAACCTCTAGATGAATTTTCTCTTTAGTTAATACTTGTAGACGCTTATCTTGATAAAAATACACAGCTATTGCGCCAAACAATAATCCCAATAACAAACTCGCTATATCCATTACAACAACTCCATTAATTCTTCCACTTGATCAATTAGATAATCATAGTTCCAATCTTGACTAACTTTGCTATAACCATAAGTTACGGCAATGGTTTTAATGCCTGCACTGGCCCCTGCCAGCATATCGTTTTTATCATCACCCACAAATAAACAGCTTTTTGGCTCTACGGCTAATTGCGCACAAGCATATAGCAAGGGCGCCGGGTGGGGTTTGTTGAATTCTAAAGTATCACCACAGACCACCACATCAGGATTAATACCCAATTTTTCTAACAATAAATGGGTTAGATTCTCAGGCTTATTGGTCACCACACCCCAGTGCATTTTTCTTGCTTCCAGGGCTTTTATCACCGAATTAACACCTGTAAATGTTGCAGAACTTCGATCAATATTATCTGTATAAATTTCTAAAATTCTTCTATGCCAAGCTAAAAAATTTGGATGATTTTCATCACAATCAAACCCATACTTTATTAACGCCTTACCGCCAAAAGCGACCAAAGGCTTAATATTTTTATAGAGCTTTTCTGGCAATTCATTTTCAATTAGAAGCGTGTTTAATGCATAGGCTAAGTCTGGCGCTGTATCAATCAGAGTGCCATCTAAATCAAATAAAATGGTGTTAACCGTCATAGAAGTTCGTTAAAATCTTAAGTCTATAAATTATAACGTTTACACTTGGTATTTCTCATGCTGTTTTTAAGATCACTACTGTATTTTTTAGGCTCAACTTTAGTACTTAGCTTTTTAGTCGCGCTAGCTTTATCATTATTCTTTTTACCGGTTAAATATCGTTATGGGATTTTATCTAGGTGGTCGATATTTTGCATGTGGTGGCTTAAAATTACTCTGAATATTAAATTTAATGTGATTGGCAAGGAAAACATCCCTAATGAAGCGAGTGTGATTGTCTCCAATCATCAATCAACCTGGGAAACTTTAGGGTTTCAAACTATCTTCCCACATCAAACTTGGGTACTTAAGCAAGAATTGCAATGGATTCCAATCTTCGGCTGGGGCTTGTCACTACTTAAGCCAATTACCATTGATCGCGGGGAAAAATTAAAAGCCATTAAAAAAGTTATTAAACAAGGCTCTGCTCGGATTAAGGAAGGAATTTATGTCGTTGTATTTCCAGAAGGAACGCGCCAACCATACACTCAACTAGGCGAATATCAAAGCGGTGGTATGGCAATTGCAAAAAAGACAGGATGTAGCATTATTCCGGTTTATCATAATGCTGGAAAGCTTTGGCCCAAAGGCAGCTTTATTAAGCAACCCGGTACTATTACCGTTGTTATCGGAGTCGCAATTAAACCCACTGGAAAAAACGCCTCAACCCTAACAAAAGAGGTTCGCGAGTGGACGCTTTCCATGCAACAAAAATATCAATAAGCCTTTCGATATACCTTTAATTTGGTAATAAACGATCCAGCAAGCTGTCATATTTAAGCTTATTTTTATACAATTCAATTAATACAGAAAAATGATCAAATTGCAGTTTTAAATAGCCATCTTGTTCATCAATAATAAACCTAACTTTACTTCGCCCTTCTAGAAACAAATTTAACTCACGATTGGGCTTGAGTGTTTTTAATTGTTGTTTAACGAGTGCTAATTGCGCCAACCCTTGTTTAATATCTGTACCAATTCTGTTTGCTTTGGCGACAACAGTTTTAAGTTTGTTATTGTATTTAATCCCAAGCTGTCTTGACTTTAATCGATATTTGTCCAAATACACTTGATTG
>NZ_JAQWSS010000074.1 GCF_029243085.1 Candidatus Thioglobus sp.
CCGTGCAAAATCTTAACCGTATCCGTGACTGATGGCTCTTCAATATCAATTTTTTGAAAACGACGCGTTAACGCATGATCTTTTTCAAAAACTTTACGGAACTCTTCAATCGTTGTAGAGCCCATGCATCTTAAAGAGCCGTCAGCTAGGGCTGGTTTGAGTAGATTAGAAGCGTCAAGCGATCCACCCGAAACACTGCCAGCACCAATCATGGTGTGAATTTCATCAACAAATAAGATTGCATGTGGGATTTTTTTAAGATCAGTTAATACGGCTTTTAAGCGCTTTTCAAAATCACCTCGATATTTAGTACCAGCAATCAACATGCCGATATCTAGTGAATAAATGCTAGCCTCTTTTAAAACCTCTGGCACTTTGCCGTCAACAATTTTTTTAGCAATACCTTCAGCAATGGCTGTTTTACCCACGCCCGCTTGGCCAACAAACAATGGGTTATTCTTACGACGACGTGACAAAACTTGAACCGTACGTAGCACTTCTTCTTCTCTACCTAGTAATGGATCAATCTTGCCAGATTTAGCTTTTTCACATAAATTAACCGTGTAGGTTTCAAGAGAGGTTTGCTTAGGCTTTTTAGTATCAGTCTCAAGCGTATCAGTTTCTTCGATCTCTTCAGGTTCACGGTTGGCAATTCCTTCCATGACTTCCAAACGAGAAATATTGTTAAGCTTAAGCAAATAAACAGCGTGCGATTCTTTTTCAGATAAGATGCTAACCAATACATTCATTGCATAGACAGTATTCTTTTGTGCTGACTGTGCCTGATAAACACTACGCTGCAGAACTCGCTGGAATCCCACTGTTGGCACAATATCAAGCTCAGAATCTTGGGCAATAAGCGGTGTGTGCGAGTTAATATACTCTTCTAATTCTTCGCGAATTTCATCGATATTAACGCGTTTATTGCGTAAAAAAGTGACCACTTCTTCAATATTAAGTAGTGCTAGTAGTAGATGCTCAACCGTCACAAATTCTAAGCGATTATTGCGCGCCTGAGTCATGATAAAGTTAATTTCTTGTTGTAGTCCTGATTCAATCATAATTTCTATTATAGGTTAGTCGCTTAATTCACGCAAAACACACATCAGTGGTTGCTCGTTATTTCTGGAAAAGTCAGTTACTTGAGTGACTTTAGTTTGTGCAATATCATGTGAATAAGTGCCACAAACCCCTTCTCCATCCACATGAATCTTAATCATAATAGCGTTAGCGGCTTCTTCATCTTTAGAGAAAAAGCGCATTAGCACTGCCACCACAAACTCCATGGTTGTATAGTCATCATTCAGTAGCAAGACCTGGAATCTTTTAGGTTTTTCAAGTTTCGGCTTGGCAGTTTGGGTTTTTAATTCTTCCATGTTATTGAACTGATTTTCTTTTGAGTAATATTAAAGCAAAGATTAAAAAAACTAAAGTCGGAATCGATGCAACAAGAAAATGATTGTAATCAAATCGAAGAGATAATACTGCACTCATTCTTGAAAACAATTCAAAAAACAAACTTAACATTACGCCTAAGAAAATCTTTTGGCCCAATGAGGCATCTCTAAGAGATCCGAAAATGAACGACATAGAAAACAAAACCATTGCTACCAACGTAAACGGCTTAACAAGCCGCTTGTAAAATTCTACCTCATAATTGTCAGCAGCAAGATTATTATCTGATAAAAAAATAATTTGTTTTGCCAGATTCCAAGTTGATAATTCACTAGGCTCCTTGCGCAAACTATCGATAAATTCCTGATCAAACGAAACTGCAGTTTGATATTGATTAAAGCGATCAAGACTAAAACTATAAAAGCTTTCTGGGTTTTTTTGGATTTGATATTCTTCTGTTTGTTCTAGCTTGAGGTTTTTACCATCAAATACTGCATTATCTGCACGAGTGATCGACTTTAGCGTATTAGAATTTTTAAGCTTAACAAGTGTCACGTCACCAAATAACCGACCATCAAAGTTTTTATTAACATGAATGATGTCTGCACCGTCCTTTACCCAAAATCCTTGTTGGCTTTTGGCCTGGATATTGTGTCCTAATGCTTTAGCGCGAGATTTTTCTGCATATTCGGTTGTATTGGGTGCAAGCAACTCTCCTATCAGTATTGCTAGCATAATAAAAGCTAACGTCGTCTTAATGACAATTTTAGCAATACTCATAATAGAAACGCCAGACCCTCTAATAATAATTAATTGCGAAGTTGTAGCCAAGTGCCCTAACGCCAAAAGAGCACCTAAAAGAATAACTACAGACGAATGTTCGGAAATTATATTTGGCAATTTTAACGAGATATAGGTAATTGCCTCAATAATCGTATAGTCCGCTCGGCCAATATCATTCACCTCATCAAGAAATCTGAAAAATGAATATATACCCACCCAAATCAACATAACACCTAAAGTGTAAGAAGTCATAGTTTTAACAATGTAGCGGTCTAAAATTTTCATTAAAATACAGTCTATAAACTCAATTTATTTAATACAGCACTATTATGACAAATATTCACAGCGATAGAATCCTTATTCTTGATTTTGGCTCTCAATATACTCAACTGATTGCACGTCGCGTACGTGAAATTGGCGTGTACTGTGAATTGTTCCCTTATGATGTAGATGTGGCCTTTATTAAGAATTTCAATCCCAAGGGGATTATTCTATCGGGCGGTCCAGATACGGTTACCACCGATGACTCTGCTAGAGCGCCACAAATTGTATTTGATTTAGACGTTCCAGTACTGGGTATTTGCTACGGTATGCAAACCATGGCCATGCAACTTGGTGGCAAGGCAACGTCTGCAGAAAAACACGAATATGGTTTTGCACAAATCCGCGCTCGCAACCATTCGCCACTACTTAACGATATTACCGATGAGGTTAATGACGAGGGACATGGCTTGCTTGATGTATGGATGAGTCACGGTATTGAGGTAACAGAATTACCTGAAGGGTTTGATAGAATCGCCAATACTGATAATTGCGCCATTGCTGGCTTTGCCAATACAGAAAAAAATTATTATGGCCTTCAGTTTCACCCAGAGGTGACACACACTAAACAAGGCAAGCGTATCCTTGAACGCTTTGTTAGTGGCATTTGCAATTGCGAGAAGAACTGGACAACAGACAATATCATCACTGACCTAGTACAAAGCTTAAAAGATCAAATTGGTGATGGTAATGTTTTATTAGGTTTATCAGGTGGTGTTGACTCTTCGGTAGTAGCCGCTTTGCTACATCGAGCTATTGGCGATCAGCTGACTTGTGTCTTTGTAGATAATGGCTTGTTACGTCTTAATGAAGGCGATGAAGTAATGCAAACCTTTGCTGACAACATGGGTGTTAAAGTTATTCGTGCCAATGCGCAGAAAAAATTCTATGACGGCCTTGCTAACGAAGATGATCCTGAAAAGAAACGCAAGATTATTGGTGGCGCTTTTATCGAAGTATTTGAAGAAGAGGCAAGACATCTGGATGATATTAAATTCCTGGCTCAGGGTACAATTTACCCAGACGTGATTGAATCGGCAGGTGCCGCATCTGGAAAGGCAAAAGTAATTAAATCACACCATAATGTTGGCGGCCTACCTGAAGACCTTAAGTTTGAATTGGTAGAACCACTTAGAGAACTCTTTAAAGATGAAGTGCGTACCATCGGTGTAAAACTCGGCATTCCATCACACATGCTTTATCGTCATCCATTCCCAGGTCCTGGTCTTGGTGTGCGTATTCTTGGCCAGGTTAAAGAAGAATATGC
The DNA here is from genome assembly GCF_029243085.1 of Candidatus Thioglobus sp. Classification (GTDB taxonomy): domain Bacteria; phylum Pseudomonadota; class Gammaproteobacteria; order PS1; family Pseudothioglobaceae; genus Thioglobus_A. Next base: position 3,767 of record NZ_JAQWSS010000074.1, read on the forward strand.
CAATATTCTACGTGAAGCCGACGCCATTTTTATGGAAGAACTTTACAACCACGATTTGTATGACAAAGTTAATCAAGCCTTTGCGGTATTCTTGCCGGTTAAATCAGTGGGTGTTACGGGTGATGAGCGTCGTTATGATTACGTTGTGGCGTTGAGAGCTGTTGAAACCATTGACTTTATGACAGCACGCTGGGCGCGCCTACCGTATGATTTCTTAGATGTTGTCTCTAATCGAATTATGAATGAAATCACGCGTGTATCGCGCGTGGTCTATGATATATCTGGAAAACCGCCAGCGACCATTGAATGGGAATAACACTTCGTATTTTTGTCATATTTGCCTAACAAAACTTCAAAGATACTGGTGCTATAAGTTTTGATATATGGATAAAACTGATGAATACTATATGGCGCTTGCCATCAAACAAGCCAAGCTTGCAGAAGCAATAGACGAAGTTCCTGTCGGTGCAGTATTAGTACAAGACAATCAACTCATTGCTAGTGCACACAATCAACCCATCTTAACCAATGACCCGACTGCGCATGCAGAGATCCAATTATTACGTCGCGCTGGAGAAACCTTAAACAACTACCGATTTCCCGATACAACTTTGTATGTAACATTAGAGCCCTGCACAATGTGTTTAGGAGCGATGATTCATGCGCGTATATCGCGCGTGGTGTTTGGTGCTTTTGATGAAAAAACAGGCGTATGTGGCTCATGCCAGGATCTAAGTACAAGCGAATGCTTTAACCATGAAATTGAACTTCAAGGTGGCATTCTTGAACAAGAATGCAAGGAATTACTTCAAAAATTTTTTAAGATCCGTCGCAAGAATTATTCACCGTAATGACTCCACATTCTTAAAACTCTTATTGTTTGGTCGCTTTCTCGTACTTGATAAACCAACCTATGCTGAACATTTATCCTTCTAGAAAATGCACCATCCAAATTTCCAATTAACTTTTCATAAGGTGGAGGACTTTGAAACGGATTAATTTCAATTATTTTAATAAGATCCTGCGCCTTTAATTGTAGATTTGATTTTGATAATTTTTTAGCGTCTTTTAATGCTATTTTTGAAAAAAGTACTTTATACACTACCAGTCTACAGTCTCTGAAAATTCAGAATCATCGGCTTCCATTGCTTGCTTAATGGAATTAGTCATTTCTGGAATGGAGTCCAAATGAAGTGTTTCCTTAATTGCTCGCCAATCATCTTCAGACAATATAACAGCATTATTTCTTTTTCCAGTAATGGTAACCGGACTATGAGACATAGCAACATGATCAACTAATTGATATAGATTGCTACGCGCCTCAGAGGTTGTTATTATTTCTTTCATAACTTTATT